>NZ_JBHLZP010000097.1:0-37512 GCF_042429965.1 Actinoallomurus acaciae | reverse complement strand
CCGCCGCGTGGTTCGACTGCACGATCGAGCAGCAGTTCCGGTCCGGTGACCACGACATCGTGGTGTTCCGCGTGCATGACCTGGACGCCTCCCCCGACATCGCCCCGCTGGTCTTCCACGCCAGCGGTTACCGGCGGCTGCGGTAGACGGTCGTGCGAAGAGGCCGCCCGGGAGCGGGCGGCCTCTTCGCTGCGGACCGGTGGACCGGCGAACGGGCGGGGAGCCCGTGGCCCCCGTGGTCACGGACTCGTTCCGGCCGGTCTACCCTCTTTCCGCGGTGTCCTCGCAGGTCACCAGATCTGGGCGTAACAGCCCAGCGCGACGGCGAGCGCGATGACGACGATCGACAGTCCGGTCAGCGATCTGCGTACGAGCATCGGAGAATCCCTTCTCGGCGTGTTTTTCGGTGCCTGAGATGACGTCCTGCCCGTGCGGGAAGGACCGTGGCGGCCGCGTTCGGTCACCGGCCGCCGCATGAAGCAGGAGGCCCATCGGCGGCGAACAGTTGCTCGGGGTCGGTGGCCCCACCGGCGCCTCCGAGCGCCTTGGGAATGGCGAGGGTGACGTCGAGCAGGCCGTCGTCGGCGGTGGCGCGGCCTCCGTTCCGGCCTTCGCCGGTGGTCGTGACGACCGCGGTGTAGCTCGTGGCCATGGCGAATCCCTTCGGTTGCTGCCGCTCAGGCGCGGATGCAGCGGTAGTCGGCCGGGTCGGCGGGGTCGCCGCCCGTGTAGTGGGAGGTGAGGGGGTAGCGGCACAGGTCACGGGTGGTGTTCGTACCGGGGACGGTGGCCGGCAGCGTGTCCGGCGCCGTGCCGTGTTCCACCCACGCGGTCACCGCGGCCAGCGGGTCGGCCGGGGTGGGGCCGCCGCCGCCACAGTGGGCGACGCCGGGGGCGAGGAACAGGCGGTAGAACCGGTCGACCTGCTTGGAGCCGCCCATGGTCTGTTCGACGCGGTGGCGGTAGTCGACCGTGTCCCGGGTGGGGATGAGCTGGTCGGCGAGCCCGTGGAAGGTCAGCAGCTTGCCACCGGCGCGGGCGAACGCGGACAGGTCCGGGTCGTCGGTGCCGATGATGTCGTGGTACTCGGCCTGGGACTGCCGGAACAGCCGGGTGAACTCGGGGTAGGTGATGGTGCTCAGGTCGGCGCCGGGCCGGCGCTCGAGGAAGTTGCGCACCCACTCGGCGGCGATGACGAACGGCTGCCAGGTGGGGTTGCCATCGTCCCCGGTCACCGGGGCGGACAGCCCGTCGAAGCCGGCTCCGGGCAGTGGTCCGTTCGCCAGCTTGGTGCCGGCGGAGGTGGCGGGGCCCTTCCAGATCCGGGCGACGACGTCAGCGGCGGCGGCGGTGATCGTGAGCGGCTTGCCGCCGCAGACGATGGTGGTGCCGATCAGTTTGCGAGGGTCGTAGTGACAGTGCAGGGCGTCGCCGATGACCCCGTCGCGGATACCGTCCAGGCCGTCGCAGGCCTTGACGGCCGCGGCGTTGAACGCCTCGTACTCACATGAGGTCAGGAAGGTGTGCTGCTGGTTCTGCACGACGTACGGCCAGAGGGTGGCGACGGCGAACCGGTCCCAGCCGATCGCGGGTGCGTCGGCGACGATGCCCTGGAAATCGGTCGGGTACCGCTGCGCCTCCATGTAGCCCTGCCGGCCGCCGGTGGAGCAGCCGTTCCAGTAGGAGTAGGCCGGTCCGCGACCGTAGAACGTCCGGGCGACCTGCTTGCCGACCACGGCCGTCTCGTGCGGGGCCGACGAGGCGAAGTCGCGGAGCAGCGGAAGGTCGACCTTCCCGTCGGCGTTCAGCGCCCAGCTCGCGTCGACGAACGACAGCGAATGGCCCGCGTCGGTCGAGGCGGCCGCGTACCCGGCCTTGACCGCGCCGATCAGCGGAGCACCGAAGTCACCGGCCGCGTACCCGCTTCCTCCGACCGCCTGGAACCGGCCGTTCCATCCCGACTCGGGCAGCAGCACCTTGACCCGTACGTGGTCGTTCGCGCCTGGGTGGGTGAGGGTGACCGTGATGTCGCAGTAGGCCGGGACCCCGCTGATCGGCGGGGGAGCGGGGGCGGGCGGCTGGGGCGGGAACGTGACCGTCCCGCCCGTCTCGTGCACGGCGGTCACCGACTCCACGCGCGCTCCCGGGGGAGCCGTCACCGCGGGCGCCGAACATCGCGCCCCCGTCGTCGCGGTCACCGCGCCGGTGGCGACCGGCGCCAGTACCGGCAGCGCCACGAGCGCGATCAAGAGGATGAGCAGTCGTCTCACAACGTTTCCTTCCATGGAGAGCCGGCGGATCGGCCCAGGCAGAAGCCGACCCGCGTCATCAGAGGGGGCCCCGGTGCCACCGAGGGCAGGGGCGTACGCCACGGCGACCGCCGTGGTCGGGGAATGGTCTTCGGGGTAGGTGTCATCGCCGCCGGTCGTGCGGCGGCCGGCGTGGTCGGGGGAACGGTCTCCGGGATCAGCCGGAGACCGGTGTCATCGTGGTCGGTTGTCGGCGGGCCGCCGCCCCTCGCGTGCGCGGGCGCGGTAGGCCGCGACGTTCACCTTGTTCCGGCACTTCGTCGAGCACCATGCGCGGCGTGACCCGCGCGAGTGATCGGCGTAGACCTGGGTGCACTCGGGCCGGCCGCACTCCTTGAGCAACTGCGCCTCGGGCCCGCTGAGCAGGTCGACCGCGATCCGCGCGACCGAGGACATCGCCTGCTCCGGCGTGGCCTCGACCCGGCGCCCGGCCGGGGTGAGCCGCGGAACCGCCGACGGGTTGCCCGCCGTCCGGTTCACCAGCGCGAGCGCGTTCTCGTCGAAGTCCTCGCCCGCCAGCCGCGCGGCGACGAGCGAGTAGATCGCCTCCCGGAGCGCCACCGCCGCGGGGACGTCGGACGGCCGGCAGCCGGTCTCGCCGTCGACCAGGCCGGACTCGCGAAACCACGCGTCGAGGTCGTCCGGGGAGCCCAGCTTCTCCAGCGGGGCCGCGTTGCGCCGCGCGCGCAGCGTCCCCACGAAGTCGAGAGCGGCGTTGCCGCACGGGAAGGCGTGTCGCATGTAATTAGTTTGACCGATGACAGGCGTGGATTCAAGACCTGTAATCGTTTTGAACGATGACACCTTCCGGCGGGGCGCGGGTGACGGGGTGGTGGCCTCGATCGGCGAAGGCCCGTCCGAGGCCGCTTGAACGCACCGGTGACGAGCCGGGTTCCGCGGATCGTTCGCGACCGGCTAGCGTTCGTCCGCCGGGTAGTCGGCCGAGCGGCTCACGTCGGCCCACCGCTCGGTCTCGGCGGCGCGCATCTGCGCGGCCTCCCGTGCGAGCGTGAGGGCGCCCTCGCCGAGGAGGAGGCGCCGCGGCGGGTCGTCGGCGCCGACCACGTCGATGATGATCTTGGCGGCACGGGCCGGGTCGCCGGGCTGGGTGCCGTCGTTGTCCCGCCGGTAGCGGTTGATGGCGCCCACCGTCTCCTCGTAGTCGGGGCCGACGGGCGGGATCCGCATGGACGAGCCCTGCCAGTCGGTGCGGAACGCGCCCGGCTCCACGATGACCACCTTCACGCCGAACGGCGCGACCTCGGCGGCGAGCACCTCGGAGAAGCCCTCGACCGCGAACTTCGCGGTCTGGTACGCGCCCATCCCGGGTGTGCCGCCGACGCGTCCTCCGACGGAGGAGAACTGCACGAAGATCCCCGCTCGCTGTGCACGAAGGACGGGCAGCGCGGCCCGCGTCACGTTCACGACACCGAAGAGGTTGGTCTCGATCTGGGCGCGGAAGTCGTCCTCCGCCATCTCCTCGATCGGCGCGCTGTTGGCGTAGCCGGCGTTGTTGACGACGACGTCGAGGCGGCCGAAGGCCTCGGTGGCCTCCTTCACCGCGCGGGAGGCCGCGGCGGCGTCGGTGACGTCCAGCGCGACGGCCCGGATCCGCTCACCGTGCCGGGCCGTCAGGTCCTCCACCTGCTCTGGGCGTCGCGCGGTGGCGATGACCTGGTCTCCTGCGTCCAGAACCGCCTCGGTCAGCCGGCGCCCGAAACCGCGCGACGCCCCGGTGATCAACCATGTCCTGGCCATGATCCGTTCCTCCGCTCGATGGTCTCGCCGACCGCGATCGTCTCCCGGCCGTATGGCGAAGCCCCATTAAGTGCCTCAATATCGTAGCACTTAGGCAGATAGCCACCTCGTGAGAGGGTCAAGGGCAGCTTCATTCGCAACACGCGTGAGCGCGGTCAGCGTGCGCCGACACCTTGCAGCAGCGTGTCGACCACCACGTCGGCGGCCTGTGCGGCGCTCAGCTCGGTCAGGTTCTCCGCGGCGCGTCGGGTCAGCGGCGGCAGGAGCGAACTCACCCAGCCGGGCGGCAGGTCGGACCGCAGCAGACCCTCCTCGGTGGCGCGCCGCACGAAGGCGTCGACCTCCTCGATCAGCCGCCGGCGCCGGTCACGGATCGTCTCGTCGGCGAGCAGGCGGCTCGTCTCCACCGGCCACTTGCGGTTGACCGCGACGATCCCCTCCACGTAACGGTGCAGCGCGACCGCGACCGGCGCCTCACGCAGCCTGGCGGCCTTGATGGCCTCCTCGACCGCGTCGTACCGGACCTTGTAGACGGCGGCCAGCAGTTCCTCGCGGGAGGAGAAGCGCCGGTAGACGGTGCGCCGATCCACTCCCGCGGCCGTGGCGATGGCGGCGATGCTCGCCGAGGGGTCGTCGGCGAGCAGCCGGGCCCCCGTACGCAGGACAAGTTCCAGGTTGCGCGCCGCGTCTGCTCTCACCGTGCCCAAGCTACCCTTCATGGAGCAAATGACGGGGTTTCAGCCACAAGGCCGAGGACGATATCCCATCAAGTGCTACATCGGAGCTCTTTCAGTTTTGCCGGGTGGGCCGGATGGTGATGTCGCCGATCTCGACGTCATCGGGTTGCTCGACGGCGAACGCGACGGCGCGCGCCACGGCGTCGGGGCTGATGCCGAGCGTCGCCATGGTCCGCTGGGTCTGCTCTCGCTGTTCGGGGTCGTCGATGTGGTCGACGAGTTCGGTGCGGACGAACCCCGGCGAGACGGAGGTCGTGCGCAGAACGCCGTCGGTGGACTCCTGGCGTAGGGCTTCCAGCAGCGTGCGTACGGCGTTCTTGGTGCCCGCGTAGACGGCTTGCGCCGGCACGATCTTCAGCCCCGACGTCGACACCGTGGTGACGAAGTGCCCGCGGCCCTGACGACGGAACACCGGCAGCGCGGCGGCGATGCCGTGCAGGACGCCGCGCAGGTTGACGTCGATCATCGCGTCCCAGCCGTCGACGTCGAGGTCCGCCATGGGGGCCGTCCGGGCGACTCCGGCATTGCCCACCAGGACATCGAGACGCCCGAACCGGTTCACCGCCAGAGCCACCAACGCCTCGAGATCGACCCGCTTGGTGACGTCGACCTCCAGCATCTGCGCGCGGCCGCCCTCGGCCCGGATCCGCGCCACCGTCGAGTCGAGCCGGTCGGTTCGCCGGGCGCCCAGTACGACGGCCGCCCCACGGGCCGCCAGCTCCCGTGCGGTCGCCGCGCCGATGCCGCTGCTGGCTCCGGTGATGGTGACGATCTTGCTGTCCAGCCTGCTCATCAAGGCGCCTCCTGGTTTAATGTGGACAGTTGTCCGGTTATCGCCCCACTGTACCGGACAGTTGTCCGCTTTGTTCCTCGGGGAACGGAGGGAGTGCCGTGGTGAGCCGAGAGCCCCGGTCCGACGCCGTCGCCAACCGCGACCGGATCGTCGAGGCCGCGCGGGCCGAGTTGAGCAGGTCCAACGGCGCCGCCGCCGACCTGAGGCTGCACGGGGTCGCCAAGGCGGCGGGAGTGGGACAGGGCACCCTCTACCGGCACTTCCCGACCCGCGAGCACCTGCTGGCGGAGGTGTACCGGTACGAACTGACCGAGCTTGTCGACGCCGTGGCACCACTGCTGGCGCAGCACCCCCCGCTTCGGGCGCTGACCTGCTGGCTGCGACGGCTGGTCGCGTACGCGCGCGTCAAACGCGGTGTCATGGCGGCGATCGAGGCGTCGGCGTGGCGCGATCTCCACTCAGACCAGCACCACCGGCTCGACGAGGCGCTCGGGATGCTGCTCGATCAGGGAAAGGCCGCCGGTGACGTGCGCGAGGAGGTTGATGTCACCGATGTCATCCTTCTCCTGGGCGCGTTGTCGCGCATACCCGAACCGGAGTGGGACGCGCGGGCGCACACGATCGTGGCGGTCATCGTCGACGGCCTCCGCCCGCACCGAGGACACGACACGGAGTGCCCGGAGGATCCGCACCTGTGATGGCCCGCCGCTCCCCGGGCGGCGGGCCACCGACCGGCCATGGGCTCAGGCGCGCTGGGCGCCCAGGAGCGCCGCCCGGGCGATGCGCTGGGCGGCGAGGGCGTCCTGGCGGGCCTGGGCGTCGGCGAGGGCCCCGGTGTCGAGGATCTGGAGGGCGCGCCAGATCGTACGCATCACCTCGATGCCGGCGCGGGCCGCCTCGACGGAGTTCTCGCGGAAGGGGAACTGGTCGAGCTGCCAGACGCCCTGCCAGCCGGCCTGGGTGAGGGTGTGAAAGAACTCGAAGGTCTCCACGAGGTGGATCGAACCGACGACCATGTCGTCGTCCCAGCCGCGGAAGTTGTCGTTGACGTCGATGGCGTACAGCCGGTCCTTGGCCATGATCATCTGGGCGGCGTCGGCGGGGGACTCCAGCCCGTACAGCGAGTGCCCGAAGTCCAGCAGGATGCCGACGTTGGGCGCGTCCATCTCCTCGATGGCCAGCAGCGTGCGGGCCGCGGAGGAGAAGGTCATGCGGTTGCGGGGTTCGCGGGGCTTGTACTCGATCGCGAACCTCAGGTCCGGGTGGCGCTGGGCGAGCTCACGCACCGCCTCCACGGACATCGTCCACAACGCCTTGTAGTCGGCCTGGAACGGGTAGTCCCATCCATCCTGGCCCGGCCAGAGTTTGACGTAGTCGCCGCCGAGCCGCCGGGTGAGGTCGGCGGCCCGGCTGACCAGTTCGATGGCTTCGCGGCGTACCTTCGGGTCGGGGTTGGTGAAGCCGCCCCGGCAGAACGTACGCGTGTAGATCTCCGGCGTGAGAGCGATGGCCCGCAGGTTGTTGGCCTTGAGGGCGTCCTCGACCGCGGCGATGTCCAGCTCGGCCGGGTTGAAGGGGTAGTTGATGTCGACGACCGACAGGCTGCCGACCTGCCCGGCCACGTCGATGGCCTCCAGAGTGGAGACTGGCGGCCCGTACCCGTCGGTCGCGTAACGGTCGCGGAACTGCCCGAAGTGCCACAGCCCGGCGCCGTACAGCGGCTCGGTCGCGGACTGATCGGTCATGATGTGCCTCCTGGGATCGACGGGACGGACGAACGGGCCCGCGACACCGCCTGATGCCACGCGCCGAGCATGCGGCGGCGCTCGGCGGCGTCGTTTCGAGGGGAGAAGACGCGCACGGTCCGGTCGAAGTCGTCGAGGTCGGCCCACGACCACAGACCTCCGGCGAGACCGGCCAGGTGCGCCGCGCCCAGCGCGGACAGGTCGGCGACCAGGGACTGGTGGACCTCACGGCCGCTGACATCGGCCTGGATCTGCATGAGGGCGGGGTTGGCGGCGGCACCGCCGTCGGCCAGGAGCACCGGGTGGGGACCTGCCGCGGCGACGACGTCCTCCACCTGGAAGGCGATCGACTCCAGCGCCGCGCGGGCGATCTGCGGCAGCCGGGTGCCCAGCGTCATGCCCGCCAGGACGGCCTCGGCGTCGCTGTCCCACCAGGGGGCGGACAGACCGCCGAAGGCCGGGACGAGATGCACGCCGTCGCTGCTCGCGGACGCGGCGAGATCGGCCAGCTCCGCGGGAGTACGACCGACGATGTCCGCGAGCCAGCGCAGCGTGGACCCGCTGGAGCGGATGTTGCCCTCCACCGCGTGCGTGACGGCGTCCGCGCCGGTGGCCCACGCGACGGTCAGGCACAGGGCCGTGCCGGCGACGGTGGCGTCGGGGCACCGGGCCATGATCGAGGAGCCGGTGCCGTATGTCGCCTTGACCCGGTCCGGCCGCCATCCGGCGTGGGCGAACAGCGCGGCGTGCGAGTCGCCGAGGACGGCGGTGACCGGGACGCCGTCCGGCAACGGTGGCAGGCCGCGTACGGCGGGGAAGGCGCCGGTGGAGGGCACGATGCGGGGGAGCACCGGCGAGGGGATGCCGAACATCTCCAGCAGCCGTGGATCCCACCGACCGGTGCGCACGTCCATCAACTGGGTGCGGGCGGCGTTGCCGATCTCGATGACGTGCTCACCGCCGAACCGGCTGAGCAGCCACGAGTCGATGGTGCCGAGGCACAGCTCTCCCCGGCCGGAACGAAGCCGGCCGGGGTCGGCGTGGTCGAGCAGCCAGCCGCCCTTGGCCGCGGAGAACATCGGGTCCAACGGGAGCCCGGTGACCTCCCGTACCAGGTCGCCGGCGCCCTTGGCGGCCAAGGCCGCGCACTGTCCGGCGGTGCGCTGATCCTGCCAGCTGAGGACCGGGGTGACCGGCTCGCCGGTGGCGCGGTCCCACAGCACCATCGACTCACGCTGGGTGCTGATGCCCACGGCGGCGACGGACCGGGGATCGTGCCCGTCGAGACAGCGGCCGGTCGCGGCGATCACGCCGGCCCAGATCTCGGCCGGGGACTGCTCGACCCATCCCGGGCGCGGCTGGGTCTGGCCGAGCGGCTCCGATGCCCGCGCGACGACCCGGCCGTGCCGGTCGACCAGCAGCGCCTTGGTGGAGCCGGTGCCCTGGTCGATGGCGAGGATCACCTCATCGCGGGCCATCGCCGGCCAGGTGCCGGGCGGCGGCGGCGATGCCGTCCGCGGTGAGTCCGAAGTGACCCAGCAGGAACTCGGTGCTGCCGGTCGGCGCGAAGGTGCGGGGCACCCCGAGGATCCTCATGGGGGTGGGCCGACGCTGGGCGAGCAGGCTGGCCACGGCCGCGCCGAGTCCTCCGGTGACCGTGGCCTCCTCGGCGGTCACGATCCCGCGGGTCTCGCCGGCGGCCCGCAGGACGGCCTCCTCGTCGAGCGGCTCGATCGAGGCCATGTTGATCACACGCAACCGGATCCCCTCCTCTCGCAGACGTGCGGCGGCGTCCAGCGCGCGGGACACGGTCGCTCCGACGGCGATCACGGTCACGTCATCGCCGTCGGCGAGCTGCCGGGACCGCCCGGGTTCGAAGACTAGGTCGTCGGGGTTGACCGAGGGAACGGCGAACCGGCCGATCCGCAGGTAGCTGGGACCGTCGTGGGCGGCGGCCCAGCGCAGGGCGGCGCGGGTCTCGGCGGGATCGGCGGGGACGATCACGGGCAGGTCGGCGACGGCCCGGATCCACGACAGATCCTCGATGGAATGGTGGGTCGGACCGAGCTCGCCGTAGGCCATGCCGGGGCTCTGGCCGCACAGCACGACGTGGGCGTGGCTGTACGCCACATCGGCCTTGATCTGCTCCAGGGCGCGCCCGGTCAGGAACGGCGCGGCGGCGCTGACGAACGGCAGCATGCCGCCGTTGGCGAGCCCGGCGCCGACCCCGACCAGATCCTGCTCGGCGATGCCGACGTTGATCAGCCGGTCGGGGAACTCCTCCCGGAACCTCACCAGGTTGCTGGAGCCGACCGAGTCGTTGCAGACGACCACGACGCGTTCGTCGGCGCGGGCCATGGCGATCAGCTCGTCGGCGAAGGCCTTCCGGCAGTCGAACAGCGGGGCGGCGGCGACGGTGCCGGTCATCGGGTCAGCTCCTCGAACGCGGCGGTGGCCTGCTCGGCCGAGGGCACCTTGTGATGCCACTCCACGCGGTCCTCCATGAACGACACGCCTTTGCCCTTCGTGGTGTGGGCGATGACGCAGACCGGCCTGCCGCCGGTGGCCGGGGCGAACGCGGCCAGCAGCCGGCGGTGGTCGTGCCCGTCGCACTCGCGGACCTCCCACCCGAAGCTGACCCACTTGTCGGCCAGCGGCTCCAGCCGCTTGGTCTCCTCGGTGCGAGCGCCCTGTTGCAGCATGTTGCGGTCGACGACCGCGGTGAGCGCCGACAGCCCGTGGTGGCCGGCGGTCATCGCCGCCTCCCAGTTACTGCCCTCCTGGAGTTCGCCGTCGCCGAGGACCACGAAGGTGCGGCGCGCGGAGCCGCTCAGCTTCGCGGCCAGCGCCGTGCCGACCGCGACGGGGAAGCCGTGGCCGAGCGGGCCGGTGTTGGTCTCCACCCCCGGCACCTTCGTACGGTTGGGGTGGCCGTTGAGCGGCGACAGCGGACCCGCGAACGTCTCCAGCGCCGACTCGGGGAAGAAGCCGCACTGGGCCAGCACCACGTACAGCGCGCCCGCGGTGTGCCCCTTGCTGAGGATGAACCGGTCCCGGTCGGCCGCCATCGGG
This sequence comes from Actinoallomurus acaciae, assembly GCF_042429965.1. Lineage (NCBI taxonomy): Bacteria > Bacillati > Actinomycetota > Actinomycetes > Streptosporangiales > Thermomonosporaceae > Actinoallomurus > Actinoallomurus acaciae. Next base: position 27,098 of record NZ_JBHLZP010000097.1, on the reverse strand, counting down.
TCGCGCGGATCGATCGACAGCACCGCCCCGTACAGGGTGACCAGGATGTCGGTGACCGAGAAGTCACTGCCGATGTGCCCGAGCCCCGCCCGGCGGATCATGGCCAGATCGGTCTCGCGGACCTTGCGGGCCAGGTCGGCGAGCGTCGCGGCGACGTCATCGGCATCGCTGCCGGCGAGCCGCCGCCGGAGCCGCAGATAGCGCTCGGCCTGGGCGCCGTCGGTAGTCAGCATTTGGTCCTTTCCCCGTTCAGGTGCCGTACCGGCGCGCCGAATCACCGGAGCGCTTCTCTTCTGGTTGGTGTTATTTATTCAGCTGCGATTAGCAATACCGTACGGCGGCATGCCGAAGCGTGTCAACGCGCTGCGACGGACGCCGGAACGCGCCGACGGGACGCCGAAGGGGTGGCGATCTCAGCCGCGGGCGCGACCGCCGGCCCGCGTCGCGGGGTCAGTCCGCGGGCTGAAGGCGGGCCAGGGTCGACGGCGCGGCCAGCCACTGCGCCGTCTGCAGGTCGGTGATCAAGACGTTGACCCAGCCGCCGAGGAGCGTGGCCTGCACCGCGGTCTGCTTGCGGATGCCGCCGGCGACGCCGACCCGGCGGGGCACCATGCGCAGTGTCTCGGCCTCGATGCCCAGCACCCGTTCGTCGAGCCTGGTCTTCAGGTGCTCGCCGTGCTCGTCGAAGAAGCGCATGCACACGTCGCCGATGGCTCCGGCGGCCCGGAGGTCCGGGATCTCACTCTCGTCGAAGGCGTTGCCGCTCTCGCGCAGGAGCGGGGACGGCTCGACGCTGCCGATGCCGACCAGCGCCATGGTCAGGTCCTCGCAGGCCGCCAGCGCCGACTGGATGTTGGGATCGGTGACGATCATCTGGCGCATGTCGCCGGAGGCGAGCAGCCCCGGCGCGGGCAGGTACACCGGCGTCGCGCCGGTCAGCGCGGCCAGCCGGCCGGTGATGCGGGTGGCCTGGGTCTGGGCGGTGACGTTCCCGACACCACCGATCATCTGGACGACCTTGTCGGCGACCGGCGTCGGCCGTGGGCTCATCGACTCCACGGTCGCGAGGAGCGTCGAACTCCACGACGACACCCCGATCCGCTCGCCGCCCATGAGCGTGGTCTCCAGATAGACCGCCGCGGCCGAGCCGAGCGCGCGCATCACCTGGTGTTCGTCGGCGTGATCGCCCGTGTCGACGACGACGATCTCGCTGAGGCCGTAGCTCTGCTCGATCTGCTCCTCGATGTCGGCGTGGACGCCGCGCGGGGTGACGACCGTGGTGCGCACGATGCCGAGGTCGACCGCCCGCTTGAGCAGCCGGGACACCCGCGGCTGAGAGATGTGCAGCTGCTCGGCGATCTGCGGCTGCCGCATGCCGCGCTCGTGGTACATCCGCGCGACCTTGGTCAACAGCCGGATCTGATCCGATGGGACGTTGCTCAGGCCCATCACCTCAGGCCCCTCCACCATGCCCAGCGCCCCTCCGTCCGTATCCCATCGTCGCAGACCCGCGGTGATGAGAGATCGACCGCATACTGTGGCGCGCCCCGGGCCAGGCACGTGCGGACGCCCGACCGCGGCGCCCGCGCCAGGCCAAAGAATACCCATTCACGCCGGGCCGATCAGGCGCACGCCTCGCGTACGCGTCCTCTGCGTCCGGGAGGTGTGGACGCCGCCGGCGGTGGCGTGACACGGTCTTTGACCTGGTTAGCCCGAGATCAGCTTGTAACGCTCGCATGGTTGACACCGAATTTCGGCTACGTTAATTTCGGCATAGACAACGGAGCCTGAATATACATGCACCATGTGGTGAGGGCGAGGCGATGGCTCACACAGTGAGAGTCCGGCGCGAGGCGGCGAACCGCGGACTCGTGATTCCGATCATCGTCCTGCTCGCCCTCACGGGGATGCTCGCCGCCTGCTCGAAGGTCCCCGGCGTCTACGTCGTGGAGAAGCCCGGGAGCGCCGGCGCCGGCGGCGCGAAGAAGTTCGATGCCACCTCGTACGCCGACGGCATCTGGACCTCGAAGGTAGTTCCGGCCGCCCGGCAGGGCGCGGTCGACGCCGCCACCTTGCTCCCCGCCCTGCGCGCCGACCAGCAGGGGGCGAGCGCCCGCTACGGCAAGCAGGCCGGCACCGGATCGCCGTACTCCTTCCTGGTCAAGGGGACGGGGACGGTCACCGGCGCCACCACCGGCAACGCGGTCGGCAGCATTCAGGTGCGGGTCCCGGGGGTGGGCAAGACCGACGTGAACCTGGCCGTCGGCCCGGCCTTCGTCGGGACCGCCATCCGCGACGCCGTCGGCTTCATCGAATTCGGCCAGTTCACCAACCAGATCGACTACGCCGACGCCGCCACCGCGCTCAACGCCAAGGTGAAGGCCACGGTCGTGGGCGGTGTGGACCTGAAGTCCATCAAGGGCAAGAAGGTCACCTTCACCGGGGCGTTCCAGCTCCTGGCGCCCTCCAGCGTCATGATCACCCCTATCACGCTGGCGGTGGCCTCGTGACGAGCGACGCGACCGAGGCCGCGCCGGCGGTGCTGGTGGCCGAGGAGATCTCCAAGTCGTACGGCGGGGTGCGTGCGCTGCGCGGCGTGACCTTCAAGGCCCGCACCGGCGCCGTGAACGTCCTGGTGGGCGAGAACGGCGCGGGCAAGTCGACGCTGATGAAGATCCTCAGCGGTGCCGAGCAGCCCACGAGCGGCCGGGTCCTGCTGGACGGAGAGCCGGTCGAGTTCCGCACTCCCCGCGAGGCCATGGCGTACGGGATCGGGATCATCCACCAGGAGCTCAGCCTGTTCCCGAACCTGAGCGTGACCGACAACATCTTCGCCGGCCGTGAGCTGCACAACCGGGCGCACCTGACCAGCGTCGCCGAGCAGCGCCGCCAGGCCGGCGCCGCGCTGGCCCGGCTGGGCCAGGACATCGACCCCGACACACTGGTGGGCGACCTGCCGATCGGCACCCGGCAACTGGTGGAGATCGCCCGGGTGCTGTCCCAGGACGTCCGCATCCTGATCATGGACGAGCCGACGTCGGCGCTGAGCAACGCCGAGGTCGACGTGCTGTTCGAGGTGATGGACGACCTGCGGACGCAGAACGTCACGATCATCTACATCTCCCACAAGCTGGACGAGTTCCGCCGGATCGGCGACCACGTGACCGTCCTGCGCGACGGCGGGCTCGTGGCCGAGGCGCCGATGAGCGAGACCGACACCGGCTGGATCGTCCAGCAGATGGTCGGCCGTTCCCCGGCGAGCCTGTTCACCCGCCCGGAGAGCGAGGCCGAAGGCGTGCTGCTGGAGGTCGCGGGCCTGACGGTGCCGGGTAACCCGGCCCCGCTGGTCGACGACGTCAGCTTTCACGTCAAGGCGGGAGAGATCGTCGGCATCTATGGGCTGATGGGCGCCGGGCGGACCGAGCTGATGGAGGCCCTGATGGGCCTGCGCCGCCACACCGCGACCGCGATCCGGGTGGACGGCGGGCGGGCCGACGACGACCGGGTCTCCGGCCGGCTGGCGCTCGGCCTCGCGCTCGTCCCCGAAGACCGGCAGCGCGACGGCCTCGTCCAGGCGCTGTCGGTTCGCGCGAACGTGCTGTTGTCCACCCTGAGCAGGCTCACCCGGCACCTCTTCCTGTCACCGGCGCGTGAGCGGCGGGTCGCCCTGGAGCAGGTCAAGGATCTGCAGATCAAGGTGCCGGGGGTCGATGCCCAGGTCACCCTGCTCAGCGGCGGCAACCAGCAGAAGGTGGTGCTGGCCCGCGCGCTGCTGACCGAGCCCAAGGTCCTGCTGCTGGACGAGCCCACCCGCGGCATCGACGTCGGCGCCAAGACCGAGATCTTCCGCATCATGAGCGGCCTGGCCGACGAGGGTCTGGGCGTGCTGTTCGTCAGCTCCGAACTCGCCGAGGTGATGGGCATGTCCGACCGGATCCTCGTCATGGCCCGCGGCCGCATCACCGCCGATCTGCCCCGCGCCGAAGCGACCGAGGAACGGCTCGTCAGCGCCTCCGCCTCCACGACCGTCATGAGGGTGAGCCCATGAGCACCAGCGCTGAGCACGACGTCAAGGACAGCGCACCCGCCGAGCCGGCCGTCCCGGCGACGCGAGCGGGCCGCGGTACGCGACTGGCGATGCTCATCCTGCGGGGCCGTACCCTCATCGTCCTGATCGTCCTGGTGATCATGTTCAGTCTGATCTCCGGCGACTACCTGACCACGAGCAACCTGCTGCTGATGAGCAAGCATGTGTCCATCACCGGGCTCATGGCCATCGGCGTCACCTTCGTCATCCTGACCGGCGGCATCGACCTGTCGGTCGGCTCCGTCGCCGGCCTGGCCGGGATGATCGCCGGCGGACTGCTGTACGAGGGCCTGAAGCTGCCCGGCGGGGACACCCTGTGGTTCTCCACCGTCATGGTGATCGCCATCGCCGTCCTGGTCGGGGCGGCGGTCGGAGTGATCAACGGCCTGCTGGTCACCAAGCTCAAGGTGGCGCCCTTCATCGCCACCCTCGGCGTCCTGTACGCCGCCCGCGGCCTGGCCGACCTGCGGAGCAACGGCGCCACCTTCCCCAACCTCGCCGGGACGCCCGCACGGCACAACACCGGCTTCTCCACCCTCGGCATCAAGAGCTGGCTCGGCGTGCCCGTCGCCATCTGGATCATGATCCTGGTCGCCGCGGCGGCGATCCTCGTCACCACACGCACGCCGTTCGGCCGCCGCATCTACGCCGTCGGCGGCAACGAGCGCGCCGCCGAACTGGCCGGCATCCGCACCGCACGCGTGAAGATCGCGACGTACGTCATCTCGGGTGCGTGCGCCGCGCTGGCCGGGCTGATCCTCACCTCCGAACTCGGCGCCGCCTACCCCGACACCGCCACGACCTACGAGCTCAACGCCATCGCCGCCGCGGTGCTGGGCGGCACCTCCCTGACGGGCGGCCGGGGCACCATCATCGGCACGATCGTCGGCGCGCTCGTCATCGGATTCCTCAGCGACGGCCTCGTGCTGGTCGGCGTCTCCAGCTTCTGGCAGCTCGTCATCAAGGGCACCGTCATCGTGCTGGCCGTCGTCATGGAACAGACGCAGGAGCGCGTCAAGGCCCGTATGACCACCTAGCGGCCCGCGCCGCGAGCTCGCATTCCCCCTCCCGGAGTATCCGCCCGAAAGGAAGACCGGCCATGCGTCGTCTCTCCAGCCGTAACCCCATCGTCGGCTTCGCGGCCGTCACCGTGGCCGCCACCCTCGGCCTGAGCGCCTGCGGTAGCGACTCGAAGTCCTCCTCCGGAGGCGGAACCGCCGCCGCGGGCGGGTCCAAGCTGATCGTGATCATCACCCCGTCGCCCGACAACGTGTTCTTCAAGGCCGAGCAGCAGGCCGCCGACGCCGAGGCCAAGAAGCTCGGCTACACCACGCTGGTGCTGAGCCACGATGACGACCCGACCAAGCAGAGCCAGGAGATCGACACCGCGATCTCCCGCAAGGCCGCGGCCATCATCCTCGACAACGCGGGCGCCGACGTCACCGTCACCGCGGTGCAGAAGGCGAACAGCGCCAAGATCCCCAGCTTCCTCATCGACCGGGAGATCAACTCGACCGGAGTCGCCAAGGCCCAGATCGTCGCCAACAACGCTCAGGGCGCCACACTCGGCGCCCAGGAGTTCGCGAAGGACATGGACCAGTCCGGGGAGTACTTCGAACTGACCGGCAAGGAGACGGACACCAACGCGGGCGTCCGCTCCAAGGGCTACCACTCGGTCCTGGACCAGTTCCCCAAGATGAAGATGGTCGCCCAGCAGAGCGCCGACTGGGACCAGACCGAGGCGCTGCAGAAGGTGCAGACCATGCTGCAGGCCCACCCCCACGTGAAGGGCATCATCGCGGGCAACGACACCATGGCGCTGGGCGCGTGGTCGGCGCTGCAGGCCGCCAAGAAGACCAACGTGATCGTCACCGGCCTCGACGGCAGCCCGGACGTGGCCGCGTCGATTCTCAAGCACGGCATCAAGGCCACGGTGCTGCAGCCGGCGGCGAAGATCTCTCAGATGGCCGTCGACCAGGCCGACAAGTACATCAAGAGCGGCTCCACCGGCCAGCCGGAGAAGCAGTCCGTCGACTGCGTGCTCATCAACGCCGAGAACGCGGCCAAGCTCAACAACTTCTCCCTGACCTCCTGAGAGTATGGGAGCGGGCGCCCGTCCCGGCTGAGTTGGCCAGGTCTGGTGGGCCTTGGCCCGGGCTCTCCTCGGCCGTACGACGTCCCCGATAGCGTCGGAGGGCGCGGCTAACGTTTGCCGGGTGAGCGCCGGCACCGTCTCGTCTGAGTCCCCGGATCTCCTGCGCGCCGACCTGGTCGCCGCGCTGAGGAGATCGGGATCGCTGCGATCCTCCGCCGTCGCCGAGGCCTTCGCGACGGTCCCGCGCGAGAGGTTCGTCCCCGAGGCGCCGCTCGCCGCCGCCTATTCCGCGAGAGACGTCGTCATCACCAAGCGCGATACCGCGGGCCGGGCGACCAGTTCGGTCAGCGCGCCATGGCTTCAGGCCGAGATGCTCGAAGCCGCCCGGCTGACCCGCGGGGCGCGCGTGCTGGAGGTCGGCTCCGGCGGGTACAACGCGGCGCTCATGGCCGAGATCGTCGGTCCGGAGGGGTCCGTGGTCACCGTGGACATCGATCCCTGGGTCACCGAGCGGGCGAGTCGCTTCCTCGCCGAGACGGGCTATTCGAATGTGAAGGTGGTGCTCGGGGACGCCGAGGACGCGGCCGATGAGTACGGCCCCTACGACGCCATCCTCATCACCGTGGGGGCCTGGGACTGCCCGTGGGGACGGTTGCTCGCCCCGGACGGCCGGATGGTCGTTCCCCTGATCTTCGCCACGATCACCAGGTCGATGACATTCGTCCGGAAGGGCGACTGTTTCGTCGGACTGGATCCGACGGTGTGCGGGTTCGTCTCGATGCAAGGGGCCGGGGCGCATCCGGACCAGGAGGCGATTTTGGCGGACGGCGCCGTGCGGCTGTCGATCGAGGACGGTCCCGAACTCGACGCCGCCGCGCTCGGCCGTGCGCTGGTCGACCCCCGGACCGAGCTGTGGACGCGGGTCACGGTCGGCGGCGGAGAGCCGTTCGAAACGCTGAACCTGTGGCTGGCGACGGTGGACGACAGGTTCGGAATGATCTGGGGTGACCCGGACTGCGATCTCATCCGGCTCGCCGTTCGGTGGTACTGCCCGGTTCTCCTCACGGCCGACAGCTTCGCGTACCTCACCACCCGCGAGGTCCACCGCGACGACGCCGAGGACGTCCGCCACGAGCTCGGTGTCCACGGCCACGGGCCCCGCGGCGCCGGGCTCGCCCGACAGCTGCACGACCACATCCAGACCTGGGACCGTGACCTGCGGCGAGGTCCCGGCCCGGACTTCACTCTCCATCCCGCGGGCGTCGCCGTGCCGGCTCCCGCCGTCGGCCGGGTCTTCGCGAAACGTCACACCCAGCTGGTCATGGCCTGGCCGCCCCACCCCCGATCGGCGCCACCCACGGTGCCCGGGCAGCATGGATGACGCCTCGTGCCGACGCGATGAGCAGCACAGAGACCCGGCATGGCGCGGAACCGACCGGCCGTCTCGCGCGGGTCACCGCTCCGCTGCGGGGCGACCCGCGGTTCGCCCGGTGCTTCGCCGCCGACCAGATCAATGCCGCCGGGACGACGATGGCGACCGGGGCGCTGGCCTTCACCGTGCTCGGTGCCGGAGGAGGGGCGTCGGGGATCGCGATGGTGCTGCTGGCGAACATGACGGCGGGCATCGTGGTCAGCCCGCTCGGCGGGGTGGTGGCCGACCGGTTACCCCGTGCGGTGATCATCTCGGTCGTCCAGGTCATCATCGGCCTGATCACGGTGATCGAGACGGCGCTGATCCTCACCGGCCGGGCCGCGGTGTGGAATCTGGCGGCACTGGCCGGGGCGAACTCGGCCGCGGCGTCATTTTCCGAACCCGCGCGTACCGGGCTGATCCGGTGCATCGTGGCGGCGGAGCAGCTGAACGAGGCGAACGCGCTCAACCAGCTCGCCCGGCACCTGGTGCTGACCATCGGCCCGGCGATCGGCGGGACCATCGTGGCGGTGGCCGGCGCCGGCTACGGGGTCGGCTGCAACGCCGTCTCCTTCTTCGTCTCCGCGGCGCTGATGGCGCGAATCCATGCCCCGCGCGCCGACCGGCGTCCGTCCACCATGCGCGCGGACCTGGTCGAGGGGTGGACGACGATCCGTACGCGCCGCTGGATCTGGACCTGTCTCATCGGTACCGCGGTCATGGTCCCGGCCTGGCACATCGGTTACGGCATCCTCGGGCCGCCGTACGCGAAGGCCCATCTGGGCGGGGCATGGGCGTGGGGATTCATCGCCTCCAGTCTGGGCTGCGGCATGGCGCTGGGCGCGGCCGTGTCACTGATCTGGCGGCCCCGCCGGGCAGGGTGGACGAACTGCCTCGGGGCCGCGGCGGCGGCCTTGCCGGATCCGTTGATGGCCGCCGGGGCACCGCTGCCGGTGGTGATGGGCGCGGTGGTCGTGGCGGCGTGCGGGCTGAGCATGTCGGTGGTGGCGTGGCGAACGGCGATCCAGCAGCACGTCCCCGCCGACCAGCAGGGCCGCGTCTCGGCGTTCAACGACATCGCCGGAATCAGCCTGACCCCGATCGGCTACCTCATGGTGTTGCCCGTGACCGGCGTGATCGGCGTCCGCGGCACGCTGTTGATGTGCGGGATCACCCTGGCCGCCGCGAACCTCGCACCCTTGCTGAGCCGAGACGTGCGTCAGCTCACCCTCCTGTGAACGGCGTCGATCACGCCGTCCACCACCTCGGTCAACGGCCTGGACGCGTCGATGATCGTCGCGCCGTGGCCTTCGTAGATCGCTCGCATCCGAGGATTCCACTTCAGGGCCGCCGCGAGCTCTTCGGGATGTTGACCGAACGCGTTCGTCGTGCGGGTCGCGAGCCGGTGGCGGAGGGTGTCCTCGTCGATCACCAGGCACACGATGAGGTCGAAGAGATCGCGGATGTCAGCCTCGTTCTCCGCCGACCCGCACAGGAACGCCATTCGGGAACGAGATTTCCCGACGAGCGTCTCAACGCGTTCACGGACGATCGCCCATCCGTATCGATCGAGCCAGCCTTCAGGAATCGGATACGGAGGATCCATCACGACCTTGCCTTCGGCTCGGTCGATCCAGCGGCTGAAGCCGTCCTCGTCGGCGTCGAGTGCGACGTGGCCACGCGCTCGCAACACCCCGCAGACCGTGGACTTGCCAGTGCCCGAATTGCCCGTCACCCACACCAACGTCACGCCGCCAGCGTAGACAAGTGCCGTGGCCGCGCGCTTCAAAGCCCGGCGCTCCGCCCTCGCGGGTGTACCTCGCCGCTGACATCGAATGATCCGCCTGCCGTACGCCGGGTCGAGGACGAGGGCGCGGCCGCGGTACCCCAGCAGGAGAGCGTCGAAGTGTCCGAGCAGGCGGGGGCGGCATTCCCCGGCGGAACCGGGCGCGGACAGCGCCGCCATCGCGGTCCCGGCCGCATCGACATTCACGATCTCGCCCGAGATGAGCGCGAACGCCTTCTTCCCGTCCGCGGCGGGCAGGCCGGACCAGGTCAGGAAATCCTGGACGGTGGCCGGGCCGTACCCGGCCAGGTAGCGGCGGGCCAGCGCGGCCAGCGCCTCTTCGCGGTCGAGCCGGCGCGACCCGGCGACCCAGTCGTCCAGCAGCACATAGGTCGGCTCGTCCCGCACGGCATCCGGTCCCCGGCAGATCAGGCCCCGCATCGCCGCGTACATGACGAGGTGCGCGGGCGCCTGGGACCTGGCATCGATGCGCACACCCTCGCCGGCGATCCGTTCGACGAGTTCGGCGCGGGGGAGCGGATCCGAGCCGCGCAGGACCTTCTCGATCGCGGCCAGCCCGCGTTCGCACCCGCGGTCGTCCAGGCCGAGTTGTTCACGCCGGCGTCGCCCCGCCCTGGCGAAGACCGGCCCGAGCAGGTCCACCAGCCAGCGGACATCCGCCACCGAGACCATATGAAGCGTTCCGCGCATCGCCCAGGTGCGCACCACGACGCGCTCCGTGCCGCACGCCCGGTCGACGTCCCCGGCGGTGAGCCCGCCCGTACGCGCACGCACCCCCAGCCGGGCCGGGCCGGCCGCCTGCGCCTGCACCCCGACCACTCGCGCCACCGCCGAGCCGACGTCGCGAACCGGCTCACCCGAGAGCAACTGGGCCCGCATCCGGATCGCTCTCAACTCGTGTTCGGACAGCACGCCCCGGACGCTACTGCAATCGAAAGGCGGAGCACGGCGCGGGCAGCGCCGAGCGGCCCTGGTGAAGACCGGCCCGAGCCGGTCCACCGGACATCCGCGGCCATAGGGGGCGCCATCTGTCCGATCCCGGTCCGGCCGGAGTACTTCGGCTTTGAGGATTCCCCGGCCGCAGGGCAAGATGCCCGCGCTGGCGGTACATCCGTCTGATCCGCCGTGGCTTCGCTGTCACAGATCGCGGGGCTGTCTGGTCTCAGTCGGAGACCGGGTGGCAAGTGGCGTCCCCGGCGTACGGGAAGGTGTGGCATGAAGTTCGTGGTCATCGGGGGTACCGGTCTGATCGGGTCTCAGGTCGTGCGGGGGCTGCGGGAGCGGGGGCACGAGGCGGTGGCGGCGGCGCCGAGCACGGGGGTGAACACCCTGACCGGTGAGGGGCTGGCCGAGGCGGTGACGGGCGCGTCGGTGGTGGTCGACGTCTCCAACTCTCCCTCGTTCGAGGACGGTCCGGTGCTGGAGTTCTTTGCGACCTCGACGCGGAACCTGCTGGCCGCCGAGGCGGTGGCGGGGGTGGGGCATCACGTGGTGTTGTCGGTGGTGGGGGCCGAGGGGCTTCCCGAGAGCGGGTATCTGCGGGCGAAGGTCGCCCAGCACGAGTTGGTCGAGGGTTCGTCGACCCCGTTCACGATCGTGCAGGCGACGCAGTTCTTCGAGTTCGTCGGGGGTATCGCGGATTCGGGTACCGAGGACGGTGTGGTGCGGATGGCGCCGGTGTCGTTCCAGCCGATCGCGGGTGAGGACGTCGCTCGGGTGGTCGTTGAGGCCGCGGTGGCGGCTCCGGTGAACGGCCGGGTGGAGGTCGGTGGGCCCGAGCGGTTCCGGATGGATGAGTTCTTCCGGGCGGTCCTGGCCGCTCGTGACGACCCGCGTGGGGTGGTCACCGACCCGCACGCCCGCTACTTCGGCACCGAGTTGACGGACCGCTCCCTGGTGCCCGACGACGACGCGGCCCGCGGTGAGATCCGGTACCGCGACTGGCCCGGCCGCGTTCCCACCGCCGAATAACGTCACGGAGGCATCGCTGATGTCGCGGAAGTCCGAATCGGCTCACCACGCTGCAGGAGGTCTCACCGCCCTTCATCCCACGTCATCCACTACCAGGACGGCGGCAACCGCGATGACGTCCCGGTCCGCTTCACCGTCACGATGCTGTGCGAACCCGGAAGGCCGATTCACCGCCGCGCCGGGCCCCCGGAGACTCCCGGCGCGGCGGCCAGAGGTCAGGAGCCGAAGACCTGGAACTCCCACAGCGAGTAGCCGTACTGGGTCGACCGCGCGGTTCCGTACATGCGGATGTAACGAGCGGACGCGGTCGTGTTCAGGGTCTGCGTGCCTCCGGTTCCGGCGGTGGTGGAGGAGACGGTGGTCCAGGTCTTCGCGTCGCCGGAGACCTGGATCTGGAACGCCGTGGCGTACGCGGTCTCCCAGTTCAGCGTCACCTTGCAGATGGAGCGGGTGCTCCCGAGGTCGACCTGGAGCCACTGCGGGTCGCTGAAGGCCGATGACCATCGGGTGCCCAGGTCGCCGTCGACGGCGCTCTGCGCGGGGAAGGCCACCGACTCGGTGGAGGACGCCGTGGCGGTCTTCCCCTGCGCGATGTTCGTCGTCGAGCAGCCCCCGGCGGTGTTCACCGTCCAGGTGAACGAGGCCGAGCCGCCCGCACCCGTGGCGTCCTTGGCGGTCACCGTGACGTTCGAGGTGCCGGCCGTGGTCGGTGTGCCGGAGATCAGCCCGGTCGAGGAGTTGATCGACAGCCCGGCGGGCAGGCCGCCGGCGCTGTAGGTGAGGGTCTGGCCGGACGCCGAGTCGCTCGCGTGGACCTGCAGGGTGGCGGCGGTGCCGACCGTGGACGTCTGGTCGCCCGGGTTGGTCACCGTCACGGTGTTGCCGGTGCCGCCGCCGGTCGGCAGCGTCCACTGCTGCTGCGCGGATCCGGCGCAGGTCTCGATGTCGAGCCGCGCGCCGGTGTTGCCGCCGGGGTCGGTCAGGCACAGGCCGGAGTTGGGGTTGACCAGTTCGCCGTTGGCCTGATGTCTCCAGACCTGGGCGTTGGTGCCGTTGCACGGATACCAGTCGACGTTGGTGCCGCTGGACGTCCCGGCGCTGACGACGTCGAGACAGCCGCCCTGCACGCGCAGCGTGTCGTCGCTGTACGGCGACCAGGTCTGGCCCGCGGCGCCGTTGCAGGAGCCGACGCCGATCGGGTTGCCCTCGGTGTTCAGCGAGTTCTGGTTCGTCAGGCACAGACCGTTGATGCCCTTCACCGTGCCCGTTCCGGTGGCGGTCGCGGTGGGTGTGGAGTTGCCGCCCTGCTCGTAGACGGCGACGTACGCGACGCTCATCGAGGCGCCGGACGTGGTGGCGGACGTCGGCGTGGTGCAGCCGCAGATGCCGTCGGGGTAGTTGCCGCCCATCGCGAGGTCCCAGATGATGAAGAACCCGTGGTCGATGGCCTGCTGCCAGGCCGTCGTGCCCACCGACGCCTCGGTGATCGTGGTCTCCACCGTGCCGTCCATCAGGAACTGCAGGGACTCGGCGCTCGTGTTGGTACGGTCGATGATCACCGTGTAGGTGTGGTAGCCCGTCTGGCAGGTCGAGCTCGTGTTCGGGCAGGCGATCAGCGCGTGGCCGGGGCTGTTGGCCGAGTCGTGGAGGGTCTGCGAGGCCTGGTTGAGGCCGTTGACGTCCTCCATCATGTCGATCTCACCGGAGGTGGGCCAGCCGCCGCCGGCGCGCATCGGCGAGCCCAGCGCCCAGAACGCGGGCCAGTACCCCAGGCCGCCGGCCGGGTTCGGCTGCTGGATCGAGGCCGTCATCTCCAGCTTGCCGCCGGGTGGGGCCTGGAAGTCCTCGCGGGTGCTCTCCAGCCGCGCCGAGGTCCAGGTGCTGCCGTTCTTGATGGCCTTGAGCACCAGGTGGCCGTTCCCGTCGAGGTAGGAGTTGGCGGTCGAGCTGGTGGTCTGCTCGATCTCGCCGGTGCCGTAGCCGGTGCCGATGTCGTAGAACCAGTTCGCCGACGAGGGCGGCGACCCGGCGGACCCGGCGAAGTCGTCGCCGAACACGGTCGTCCACCCGGCCGGGGGCGGCGGCACGGTGTCGGCGTGCGCGGCGGGGGCGCGGGCGACGGTCGTGGTCAGGACGGCGCCGAGGCAGGCGCCGAGCAGCGCCGTCACCACCAGGATCGCCCGGAACCGGAGCGGGCCGGACCCGGGTCTCCGGGCGGCGAACGGGGAGCGTGCCCTGATCATCTCCCATGCTCTGCTGATCCGGGCCCCCGGAGGGGGTGACGTTGAGGTGGATGGCATCTGTGGTCTCCTGAGTGGCGAGGCGGAGGCATCCCAGAGAGCGCTCTATCGGCCGTAGATTCGACTCTTTCAAGCCTTGTGTCAAGGCTAAAATTAAGTGACCCGGATGCCGGGCGTTCAGGTGGGAGTGCCATCATGTTTCGTCGCCGGGGCGCCCAGGACCACTGCGGCGGACCGAAGGCAGACGGACGACCGCGAGGACGGGATGAGCACCGGACCACTGAGGGACTGGCGGACGCCGGAGCTGCGCTCCGATGTGGCGCACTCCGCCCGTATCTACGACTTCTTCCTGGGCGGGAAGGACAACTTCGCCGCCGACCGGCAGGCCGCCGCGGACATCGCGGCAGTGTGGCCCAGCCTGCCGGTCTCCATGCGCGCCAACCGGCAGTTCATGCGGCGGGCCATCCACTACCTGGCCGCCGAGCAGGGTGTCCGCCAGTTCCTGGACCTGGGCACCGGCCTGCCGACCGAGCCCAACCTCCACCAGGTCGCCCAGGCGGTGCATCCCGACGCCCGGGTGGTCTACGTCGACAACGACCCTCTCGTGCTGGCACACGCCCGGGCGCTGCTCACCGGCACCTCCGAGGGCCGCATCAGCTACATCGACGCGGACCTGCACGACGCCGAGACGATCCTCGCCTCGCCCGAAGTGGGGGAGACCCTGGATCTCGCGCGGCCGGTGGCGGTGAGCCTGTTCGCCATCCTGCAGTTCGTCACCGACGACGAGGCGGCCCGGGCCATCATCCGGCAGCTGATGGCGCCGCTGGCCCCGGGCAGCTTCCTCGCCCTGTCCACCGTCACGGCGGACAGCAATCCGCGGGAGGTCACCGACGGCATCGCCGTCTATGCCGCGCGCGGCATCCGGGAGCGGGCCCGCGACCGGGCCGAGGTGGCGGAGCTGTTCACCGCCGCCGGCCTCGAGCTCGTCGACCCCGGCGTACGGCTGGTGCACCGCTGGCGCCCGGACGAGGAGTCCGCCGCGCTGTCCGACGCCCATGTGCAGATGCACGGAGCGGTCGCCCGCAAGCCGTAGAGCCGCGCCGTGGCCCGGTTCAGCGGGCGAGGTCGGCGGCGAGGATCCGGGGGGCGTCGGCCAGGATCATGCCGGCGGCGCCGCGGACCTCGGCATGGTCGCCGAGCCGTCCGCCGACGACCCGGACGGATTCGGCGGCCGGGGCCAGCCCGTAGCGGCGAACGGCCCGGGCGATCGGCTCGAAGAGGCGTTCTCCGGCGGGGGCGAGGTCACCGCCGACCACGATGAGCTCCGGGTTCAGCAGAGTGACCAGATTCGCGAGGACCCGGCCGATCTCCTCGGCCGCCTCCTCCAGCGCGCGGACGGCGCCCCGGTCGCCCGAGGTGATGAGCGGCAGCAGGTCGGAGACGGCGACCGGGTATCCCCAGCTGACCTCCAGGAGGCGGGCGATGGCGACCGGGCTGGCGACGGTCTCCAGGCAGCCGCGGTTGCCGCAGCGGCAGACGCGTCCGTCCGGTACTGACCGGATGTGGCCGATCTCGCCGGCGAGCCCGCCGTAGCCGTTCAGGTGCCGGCCGCCGGTGATGATCCCGCCGCCGATCCCGGCGGACAGCCGGATGTAGATCATGTCGTCGACGTTGCGTCCCGCGCCGTACTTGCGTTCGGCGAGGGCTCCGGCGTTGGCGTCGTTGGCCAGTCGCGTGGGCAGGCCGGTACGCCGCTCGAGCTCGGCGCCGGGCTGGACGCCGACCCAGCCGGGCATGATCCCGTGAGCCTCCAGCACGCCGCCGGGGTCGCGCACCGGTGCGGCGATGTCCACCCCGAGCCCGAGCACGCGTCGCCGGTCGATGTTGCGTTCCCGCAGCGCCCGGCGGATCAGCGTGGCGGCCAGGTCGAGCGTCTCGCCGGGCGCCCGGTCGACGTCCGTGGCCACGACGTCGTTCCAGATCGGCGTGCCGCGCAGGTCGCACAGCGCGACCCGGACGTGCTGGTGGCCGATGTCGGTGCCGATGGCGTACGCGGCCGAGGCGCGCATGCTCAGGGACTGCGCGGGGCGGCCGGTGGGCCGCGCGTGGTTGTCCGGCTCGCCCTCCTCGACCAGATCGGCCGTCAGCAGGTCGGCGACCAGCGAGGAGACGGTGGCCCGGGACAGTCCGGTGATCTGCACGAGTTCGGAGCGGCTCGTGCTGTCGGTGTCGTGCAACGCCTGCAACACCCGGAGCCGCCCCACCTCCCGAAGGTTCAGTGGGGTGTCGATCGTTGACTCCTCGACTTCGTTCGGTTTCAACCTAATGAGGCCGACCATAGCCGGACATCCGTTGACTTGCGCTCAATGTCATCGTAACTATGTCCACTGTCAGGTAGACACCCCGCAATGTACGCCTAAACCTGACATCGCAGGGCGATCCTGCACGTACGCGGGAGCGAGCCGGTCCGATCGGGGGCTTGTCCGCGAAGGGAGGACGGCGGCGCCGTCGGCAACGGCGCGAGTTCCACCTCCGTCAACTCCATGATCAGGAGTCACCTGATGGCACGACACAAGTCATCACGGCTGCGCGCTCTTGTGGCCGCCACGTGTTCGTTCGCCTGCGCGATCGGTCTGACCGGTGTCTCGGCGCCGGCGGCGCGTGCGGACACCACGCCGATCTATTTGGATCCGCACCACTCCTTCCAGGAGCGGGCCGCGGACCTGGTCTCGCGGATGACGCTGGACGAGAAGGCCGCCCAGCTGCACACCAACGACGCCCCGGCGATCCCGCGGCTGGGCGTCCAGCGGTACACCTACTGGAGCGAGGGCCAGCACGGGGTCAACTCGCTCGGCGCGAACAGCGACCACGGTTCGGCCTCCGGCGGCGTGCACGCCACCAGCTTCCCGACCAACTTCGCCTCGTCGATGTCGTGGGACCCCCAGCTGATCTACGACGAGACCACGGCGATCTCCGATGAGGCGCGCGGTTTCCTGGACAAGTCGCTGTGGGGCGTCGGGCAGAACAACCTCGGCCCGGACAAGAACGACTACGGCTCGCTGACCTACTGGGCGCCGACCGTGAACCTGGACCGGGACCCGCGGTGGGGCCGGACCGATGAGGCGTTCGGCGAGGACCCCTACTTCGCCGGCCGGATGGCGGGCGCGTTCGTCAACGGCTACCAGGGCCAGACGCAGAGCGGGAAGCCCACCACGCCGTACCTGAAGGTCGCCGCCACCGCCAAGCACTACGCGCTGAACAACACCGAGGACAACCGTACGGGGATCAGCTCCGACACCGACGACCGGACCCTGCGGGAGTACTACACCGCCCAGTTCCGCGACCTCATCGAGAAGGACCACGTGTCCGGGCTGATGACCTCCTACAACGCCATCAACGGCACGCCGGCGGTCGCCGACACCTACACGGTCAACCAGCTGGCCCAGCGGACGTACGGGTTCAACGGCTACATCACCTCCGACTGCGGCGCGGTCGGCACCACCTGGAGGCTGCCGTACGGCGGCCACGACTGGGCGCCGCCCGGCTGGACCACCGACCACCAGGGCAACCCGACCTGGACCAACACCACGACCGGCGTGAAGCTGTCGGGCCAGGCGGGCGGGCAGGCGTACGCGCTGCGCGCCGGCACCGACGTCAACTGCACCGGCGACGAGGCCACCGCGCAGAACATCCGGGACGCGATCGAGGCCGGCGCGCTGAGCGAGGGCGTCGTGGACACCGCGCTGGTGCACCTGTTCACCGTCCGGATGGAGACCGGTGAGTTCGACTCGCCGGGCCGGGTCCAGTACACCAGGATCACCAAGGACGCCATCCAGAGCCCCGAGCACCAGGCGCTGGCCACGAAGGTCGCCGAGAACTCGCTCGTGCTGCTCAAGAACGACGCCGTGCCGGGGACGAAGAACCCCCTGCTGCCGCTGAACGCGTCGAAGCTGAACAAGGTCGTGATCCTCGGCGACCAGGCGAACACGGTGAACCTGGGCAACTACTCCGGTGAGCCGACGCTGCAGGTCAGCGGGGTCAAGGGCATCACCAGCGCGGTCAAGGCCGCCAACCCCGGCGCCTCGGTCGTCTTCGACGACGCCAAGACCTCGACCACGGCCACCACGCCCGCGGTGCTCAGCGACCAGACGAAGGCCGACATCGAGTCCGCCGACCTGGTCATCGTGTTCGTCGGCACCGACCACGGCGTCGCCGACGAGGGCAAGGACCGCACCACCCTCGCCATTCCCGGCAACTACCACTCGCTGATCGACCAGGCCACGGCGCTGGGCAACGACAAGATGGCCCTGGTGATGCAGACGGGCGGCCCGGTCAAGATCGACGATGTCCAGGCGAAGTTCCCCGCGATCGTCTTCAGCGGATTCAACGGCGAGAGCCAGGGCACGGCGCTGGCCGACGTCCTGACGGGCCGGCAGAACCCGGCCGGGCACCTGAACTTCACCTGGTACAAGGACGACTCCCAGCTGCCGGCGATGTCGAACTACAACATCACCGCGGCGGGCACCGGGGGGATCGGCCGGACCTACCAGTACTTCTCCGGCACCCCGACCTACCCCTTCGGGTACGGGCTGAGCTACAGCGACTTCGCCTACTCCCACGTGCACGCCGACACCGGCTCGGTGAGCGCGAACGGCAAGGCGACCGTCCGGTTCGACGTCACCAACACCGGCCACGTCGCGGGCGCCACGGTCGCTCAGCTGTACGCCGCCACCCCGTTCACCGTCCCGGGCATCGAGATGCCCAGGAAACGGCTCGTGGGCTTCCAGAAGACCGCGGTGCTGCGACCGGGCGCCACCGAGCAGGTCGCCATCACCGTCAACGCCGCCGACCTGGCGGTCTGGGACGCCAAGGCGATGCGCTCGTTCGTGCCGGATGGCACCTACCGGTTCCAGGTCGGCGCCGACGCCGCGCACATCGCCGCCGCGCCGGCGGTGAAGGTCACCGGACGGATCACCCCGCAGGTCCAGTACGTCACCGTCCAGCCCGAGGCGGTGCAGTACAAGGTCGGTGACACCATCGACCTGACCGGCAAGAACCAGTGGATCAAGGACGACACCGACCACGCCAAGGAGCAGCGCGACCTCAACGTGACGGCCGACAACGTCGTCGAGGCCGTTGACAACGACCAGTCCTTCGTCGACCTCACCCACGCGAAGGTCCACTACGGCAGCAGCGACGCGCACGTGGCCACGGTCGACTCCGGCGGGCACGTCAAGGTGGTCGGCTCGGGCGTCACGACCCTCACCGCGAAGGTGGGCGGCGTGACCGGTTCGGCCGTCATCACCGCCGAGTACCCCTACTCGGTCACCGCGCCCTCGACCGTCGAACCCGGCGGCACCCTCACCGCCACGACGACGTTCACCAACTCCGGCCCGAGCGCGCTGAGCGACGTGACGATGGCGCTCACCACGCCGGACGGCTGGACCGCGGAGGCCATCTCACCGGCCACGTTCGCCCAGGTCGCCGGCGGTCAGACGGTGAAGACCACCTGGACGGTCAAGGTCCCGGCCGACGCCCCGCGCAACGGCTACGACCTTCAGGCCAAGGTCACCTACGCCGCCCAGGGAGGCGAGGGGAGCGGCGACGCGACCACCAGTGTCGGAATCCCCTACGCGTCCCTTTCCGCCGCGTACGACAACATCGGTGTCACCGATGACGCGCAGCCGGGGGCGGGCACCCTCGACGGCGGCGAGTTCAGCCTGTCGGCCCAGGCCCTCGCCGGCGTGGGCATCACCCCGGGCGGCGAGGTCACCCATGGCGGATTCACCTTCACCTGGCCGGACGTCCCGGCGGGCAAGGCGGAGAACGTCATCGCGAGCGGTCAGGCGTTCGACTTCTCCGGGTCGGGCTCCAACCTCGCCTTCCTGGGGACGGGCAACAACGGCACCGCCTCGGGCAGCGGCGTGATCACCTACACCGACGGCACCACCCAGCCGTTCTCGATCGCCTTCCCCGACTGGTGGGCCGGCGGCGGAGACACCGTCGCGACCCTTCCCTACATCAACAGCAAGAACACCGGGAAGGTGAACCAGACCGTCCACCTCTACATGTCCACGGTCAAGCTGCAGACGGGCAAGACGGTGCAGTTCATCACCCTTCCCAACGTCAGCCAGGGCGGAGGCGGAGCCAACGCGATGCACGTCTTCGCCATCGCGACCGACGGATAACGGGTCACCGAGGGCCGGGCGGCCGACCGCCCGGCCCGGGCCCTTCCCCGCATGGTCACCATGGCCGTCGATGACGGTTGTCGTTCGCAACGTGGGCCCGCGGGCCGATCACCCGCGGATGGACGAGTCGACCCCGATGCTCCGGGTGCCCAGGTGCTTCACCGCCGTGGCGGGGCTGCCGCCGACCGGGGCGAACGGAAGCGACGTGGTGGGCGAAGAGACGAGTTCGACCAGGTACGACCTGCCCGCGTGGGCCGGGATGGTGAACGTCGCGTCGCTCCCCGGCGTGAGCACCTTCGCGCCGGTCCGGCCGTCGACGACGGTCACGTCCCTGCCGGGCCACGGGCTCCGCATCGCGATCGGATGATCGCCTCCCGCGACGATCGCCACCGTGCTCGGCGTGCCGTCGGCGATCTGCACGTCGACCTTCGTGCCGTGCTGGACGTACACGGTGCCCGCACCGGTCCAGTCGACGGGCCAGGCCGGCGCGATGCGCAGCAGCCCGTCGTAGTCCTGCACGAGCGCCTCGCTCACCGTCGCCGCGGTGACGCCCGCCTGCTCGACGTAGGGCGCGCCGCTCTCGGATCCGCTGAGGGAGGCCAGCCCGGACGGATAGATCTGGTACGACTCGGTCGCCGCGAGCAGATCCGCCCTCACCTCGCTCGCCAGGCCGAGGCGGGTGGCCTGCAGCGCGTCGAAGCTCCAGTCGTTGGCGTTGACGTAGCCACGCGCGGCGTATGTGCGCTTCGCCAGGTCGGTGAGCGCGCCGCCGTCGCCGATCAGGCCGTACGGCCAGACCGCCTCGAGGCCGAGGTTCTCGGAGTTGTGCCGGGGCGCGGCCGGCTCCGCGGACGGGCCGATCATGTCCGCGCCGTCGGCGTCCGCGGACGGGGGCAGCAGCCGGGTCTTCGTCGCGATGTCGGTCCGCGGCAGCGGAGGGATCTTCGCGATCGCGGCCTGGAGCCGGTCGGCCAGGTCACCGTCGACGCCCAGGGTCCGCGCCGCCCGGACCACGACGGGGAAGAGCGCCCGCATCGCGACGATGTCGGTCGTCGGATCGCCGACGTTCCACTGGGTCTCATGGGCGTTGGCCCGGGTGTGCAGGTACCCGTCGGACCCCGTGGTCGCCGCGGAGAGCAGGAACCGGGCGGCTCCGCTCATCAGCGGATAGTCGGCCCTGAGCAGCGACCTGTCGTCGGTGGTCAGGTACTCCTGCCAGACCCACAGCGCGATCTCGGCACCGGTGGTGACGGTGAGCGAGTTCCAGCTCGGGGCGATGGTCGAGTCGCAGGACGCGTTGCTCGCGGCGTCGCCGCCCGCGTAGTACCCGTTGCCGTTGAACCGCATGGTCTCGGGCACGCAGAGGCCCTCCCTGCCCGGCATGTGGGCCGCGGTCCAGGCCGAGATGGCGGGGATGTCGTCTCGGTAGAGGCGGAAGACGGGGTCGTTGAGGAACGACTCGCCGGCCGACAGGTTCGCCTGGACCTGCATCCGCAGGTTCCAGAACCAGTATCCGGCCGGGTACCAGTCCTGCCGGTCCTGGGAGAAGTTGAAGAGGTCCGCGAGGCCGGCCTGCGAACCGGGCAGCGGCCCGCCGCGTTCGGCCGCGGCGTCGTAGAGATAGAGGGTGCGCAGGTTCTCGACGTACTCTCCGGAGCCGTCCGACGAAGTGATCTTGATCAGCCCGGCGGTCCTCCAGTAGTCGTGCCACCACGCCAGATGGGCGGCGGCCAGCGCGGAGGCGGGCTTCGTGGCGTCGTCCTTGATCACCGACGCGGCGGTGGCGAGCGCGTCGCCGCCGGTCCAGGCGGGTGCCGCGACGATCACTCGGAAGGATCCGTCGGCGTCGGGGGTGAAGGACACCTGCCCGGTGAGGCCGTCCGGGTTCGACGCGGTGACGTCACGCCCGCCGGCGCTCACTCCTGCGAGCGAGCCGAAGGTCCGGCCGGACGCGCCGGTCGCGGTGTCGTCCGTCCAGGTCTCGGCGAGTGTCGCGATCTTCCCGTCCGTCCGCGCCGCCGGGTGCCGGCCGTCCCACAGCCTTACCGCGGCGGTCTGGGGAACGTCCGGGTCGGCGCCGGTGACGTCGACGACCAGTTGCGCGGTACGGGCACGCACGTACGCGGTGAGGGCCATCCCGCCGCCGGTCTCGTGCAACATCCCGTCGTACGGGTCGAGGTACCCGGCGAAGTCCGGGGCGCCGGTCAGCTTCGACAGCCCGGGGATCACCAGCTGTCCGGGGGACCTGCGGTCGGGGAAGGTGCCGGACCGGTTGAGCTGGGCGGTGAAGCCGTTCGCGGCCCAGACCGCGGCGCCCAGGGTCCCGTTGCCCAGCGGCATGGACTGCCGGGGGTCGGTGTTCGGCCTGGTCAGTACGGCGTCGGATCGGCGTACCACGTTCGCCGTGTCGACGGCGAAGGATCCGCGGTGCCACGCCGTCGTCGGGCCGGTCGCCGCCCGTCCGGAGGCCGGCGCCGCCCCACCGACGACGGCGGCGAGCAGCGAGACGACGGCCAGGGCTCCGCGGAACGGGCGGCTCCGCGGGGTCCCGTACGGCATACGGGTGAGTGCTCGGCGACGTTCGCGTCTCCCTCTCGCCACTTTCGACCTCCACGGCCATCCGTCGGTCAGGCAGATCGGCCGCGCCTCACCGGCGCGGTCCCCGGAGAGTCAGCCGCCGCCCGGCAGGCTTCAGGACACGCGGTATTGGTTGTTCTCGGACGAAGTGCTGCATTTCAGGGGCGAAGCGGGGGCTCTAGGCCAGAATTTCTCTAATTTCGTACCTTAAATCAAGCCCTGTCGGGCGATCTGCCAGCAATTTCCGCCGACTCTGCCTGCTAGCCTGAGAGCGGACCGCCGAAGCCGAGGAGCCTGTGATCGATACCCCGCTGAATCTTCGCGAGGTGGGGCGGCTCCGGGTCCTTGAGGCACTGCACGACGTGGGCCGGTCGAGTCGTTCGCAGCTCACCAGGCTCACCGGGCTGTCCCGGGCGACCGTCTCCTCGATCGTCGCCGACCTGCTGGCCGCCCGTCTGATCGGGGCGGCCCCGGACACCGCGGAGTCGCGGCCGACCGGCCGGCCCGCGCAGCCCTTGATGCTCATTCCCTCCGCCGCCTACGCCGTCGCGGCCGACATCGGCCATCAGCACGTCCGCGTCGCCCTGTGCGATCTCCACGGAGAGCCGGTCTGGGACACCGCCGTGGCCAACGACACCGAGCGTGCCCCGGGCGAGACCCTCGATCTCACCGCCGAGCTGATCCATCGGGCGATCCGCGAGAAGGACATCGCCCTCGGCGACGTCCTGGGGCTCGGCGTCGACATCGCCGTTCCGGTCCGCACCGCCGACGGCACCGTGGAGGCGCACGGCATCATGCCCGGCTGGGCCGGGACGCGGCCGGGCCGTGAGCTGGGGGAGAGAACCGGGCTGACCGCCTGGCTCGCCAACGACGCCGACGCCGGCGCCCTCGCCGAGCGTCTGTACGGCGCCGGGCGCGGCACGTCCGACATGATCTACATCAGCCTCTCCACCGGCATCGGCGCGGGAATCGTCAGCGGCGGCCGGCCGCTGACCGGTGCGGGCGGCCTCGCCGGCGAGGTCGGCCACCTCCTGGCCGATCCCCGTGGCGCCATCTGCCGATGCGGAAATCGCGGCTGTCTGGAGACCGTGGCCGGTCCGGCCGCCATCGCCCGGATCCTGGAGAACAGCTGGGGCCGCCGCGTCACCGTCCCCGATCTCCTGCGGCTGATCGATGAGGGCGACCGGGGAGCCATCCGCGTCCTGGAGGACGCCGCCGACCACGTCGGCATGGTCCTGGCCGACCTCGTCACGCTGCTGAACCCGGAGTTGATCGTCGTCGGCGGTGATCTGACGGCGGCCGGACCGCTGCTCTTCACCCCGCTGGAACGGGCGGTGCGGCGTTACGCCCTGGCGGCCGCCGCCGAGGCCGTCACCATCGTGCCGGGTGAGCTCGGCGAGCGGGCCGAGGTACGCGGTGCCGCGGGCATGGTCCTCGCACACGCGCCCCGGATCCTGGCCGGCCGACTCGCCGCCACGGAACGCGGCGGCGACCACCACCCGGTCACCACCGGATAGCGCGGGGCCTCGCCTTCAGACGGTGGGATCTCTGGGACCTTCCCGGATGGGGGAGGCCTCCCGGCTGCGGCCCGTATCCGGCAAGGCTCACCACGGAGACCGGATGACCGACGAGGGCGAACCGCGTGCCCGCCCACGAGGGGCAGGGTCCTACTTCGGCGGCTGGAAGCCGCCGATCCTCTGCTCGAGCAGTTCGGCCAGCCGCAGCGGGGTACGGTCCTCGAACATCGGGCCGATGAGCTGCACTCCCACCGGCAGACCCTCGGGGGACCGGCCCGCCGGTACGGCGGTGGCGGGCAGACCGGGCATGGTGGCCAGGCCGGCCCAGACGAGCTGGTCGAAGTACGGGTACCCGACGCCGTCGATGTCGATCCGCCGTTCCAGCAGAGCGGGGTCGTGGTCGTGCGGGAACGCGGGAGTGGGCGTGATCGGGCACACCACGGCGTCGAACTCGGCGAAGAGCCGCCGCCAGTCGTGGCGGTGGAGCTCGCGGCGGTTGTTCGCCTCCATCCAGTCGCGATGGCTGAACACCATGCCGCGCAGCCGCGTCGCATCGAGGCTCTGGTCGTCTGCGCTCAGTCCAGCGGCGCGGGCCCGCAACTGCTCGTACGCTTCGATGGGGAAACGTGCGATGGAGCCCGAGAACAGCAACTGCGTGTAGAGCACCGCGGCTTCGGTCAGATCGGGCAGCAGCGGACTGTGCCGTTCGACACGGGCGCCGCCGTCGGCAAGCGCGTCGGCGACCCGGTTCACGCCCGCCCGCACGGCGGACCCGGTCGGAATGAGCGGATGGTCGTCGAGGACCAGGACGCGAAAGTCGCGGAGCCGCCGGTGGCGCGGGGGCGGCAGCGTCAGGCGGTGCGCCACGCCGAGCGTCAGCGGGTCCGGCCCGGCCATGACGTCGAGCAGGAGCGTGAGGTCGCGGGCGGTACGCGCCATCGGACCGACGACGGCGAGGTCGAGTTCGGTCGGCAATGCCGGCGCGGGCGGCGGGACCATGCCGCGGGTCGCCGCCAGCCCGAGTGTCGGCTTGTGCGCGTAGACACCGCAGAAATGTGCGGGGGTGCGCAACGAACCGGCGAGGTCGGAACCGATGGACAGCGCGCCGAACCCGGACGCCAGGGCCGCCGCCGACCCGCCGGAGGATCCACCCGCCGTGCGGCCGTGATCCCACGGGTTGTTGGTGGTGCCGTAGATCTCGTTGAAGCTCTGTATGTCTTGCAGCCCCAACGGCACATTGGTCTTGCCGAGCACCACCGCTCCCGCGGCCTTGAGCCGCGACACCTGTACCGCGTCCTCGGCCGGCATATGGTTTCGGTGGGGCGGCATGCCCCAGGTCGTGGGCAGCCCGGCGACGTCGTAGGACTCCTTGACCGTCACCGGAACGCCCAGCAGCGGCCGGTCCTCACCGCGGGCGCGCGCCCGGTCGGCATCGCGTGCGGCGGCCCGCGCACGGTCGAAGTCCGGCACGCAGATCGCGTTGATCACCTTGTCGTCCCGCTCGATACGGGCGATCGCCTCGTCGGTCAGTTCCGCCGAGGTCACTTCACCGGCGCGCAAGGCGGCCGCGAGTTCTTCGGCCGTCGGAAAATTCGTTTGCATGAATCCGACCGTACCGACCTCTCGAAGAGGCCATAAAATGCCGCTTCGCGCAATAGGGTGGATGTCTCAATACTCATTGTCCCCGCTCAGCTCGAAATCGCCGAAGAACTCCTTTCCGGAGCATCATCGGGGTGGTTCACCGCGGTCGTCGGCATCGCCTCGTACCGGCCGCTGAGCAGAATCCAGCCGGCCACCACCGCCATCGGCGCGGTCATGACGGCCGTGACCGCGGTCGCGCCGTACGCGTCGCCCAGCAACGTGCCGGTCAGAAGCGACAGGGTCATGTTGTTCCCGGCATGCGCGACGCTGGTGGTCCAGATGCTGCCGCTGCGCAGCCGCAACCAGGTGAGGATGACCTCCTGGCACAGGAACGACACCGTCCAGACCAGCAGGCCCAGAGCCACGTTCGCGAAACGGATGTACCCGAGGAACGCCAGCGGGTAGTGCCAGATCGCCCAGATCAGGCCGGTGGTCAGGGTCGCGGCCAGCGGTCGCCCGGGGAAGATCCGCAGCCGCAGATAGCTGGTCCAGCCGAACTCCTCGCCCCAGTAGACCGGGGCCAGCAGCGGCACCACGAGCATCAGCACGGTCAGGACGGCCCACCAGGGCAACCCGGCGACGCCGAGCGGTGCCAGGGTCGGCCGCCACATACCCAGCGCCGCGGCCAGCCCTACGGCGGCCGCGGTGAACGCCAACGGTCCGAGCCAGGCCGCGAGGTAGTGGCGCCAGGCGGCGCGTATCCGCAGCGCCAGCCCGGCGTCGGCGAAGCCCTCGCGCGTACCCCAGCGGCGGACGATCACGGCCGCGGCGGCGGGCGCGATCCAGCCGAGGGACACGATTTGCGCGAGCGGATTCGCCAGCGAGAAACCCAGCAGGCGCACGGTGATATCGGCGGTCCAGGTCATGCCGAAACTGATCGATAGAAAAACGATGAGTCCTTTGGTTCTCGACATTGGGCGGTTCCGTCCGTTCCGATCGCGATATGCGAGATCGCGAGATCTGCGAGGCATAACGCCACCCGCCATTCGGCGAGGGCGGTGCCAGGCAACCATTCGGCCGGGCCGGCGGCATCACACCCAGGCACCGTGATGGGGGTAGGGCCAGGCATACCCGATGGTCATCGGCAGCCCTGACGACCCTTCGCGCAGCTCCCGCTACGGTGATGAGCGTGCGTACGGGCAGCCCGCGGACCGCGCTGGAGGCCGTCACCTGGCACCGACTACCGATCAGCGGCTGGCCGTGGCGGTCTGCGGGCTATCTGCTCACCACCCTGCTCATGACGTTCCCGGCCCTGGCCGGACCGGCGGTCGCCTGGCTGGTGGCGGCACGGCTCACAGCCGGCGGTCACCGCGTCGCCCTGGTCGCGCTCCTGATCCCGCTCGGGGTCGCGCTGGTCGGCGCGCTCGGGCCGCTGGTCGCGATGCCGCTGGCGAACCTGGAGCGCAGGCGCCTGCGCATGGTGGACACGCGCCCGATCGGCTCCGGCCACCGGCACCCGCGGTCCGGCGGACCGGTGTCGTGGCTCCGGGCCCGCTACACGGACGCGGCCACGTGGCGCGAGGTCGGCTACGCCTGCCTGCTGGCCACCGCGGCGCCCGTACTG
>NZ_JBHLZP010000096.1:0-21799 GCF_042429965.1 Actinoallomurus acaciae | reverse complement strand
TCCGGCCGGGCCGGGTCCGCGAGCGCCCGCCGGAGCACGTGCTCGCGGTCGAGCAGCCGCAGCACCGCGAACAGCTCGTCGCCGAGCGTCGCGGGGTCGATCGCGGCCAGCGCGGTCTCGAGCCGTTCGCCGGCCTCGGTCAGCGAGGCCCGGCTGACGCCCCTCATGCCTCCGCCCGTGCCCGGTCCTCGAGCTGGTCGAGGAACCGGTCGACGGTGCCGCGCCGGCGGGCCTCGTCCTCGAGGGACTCGCCCACGATGCGGCTCGCCAGGTCGACGGCCAGCTCGCCGATCTCCGTGCGCAGTCCGGTGAAGGCCTGCTGGCGGTCGGCCTCGATCTGGGCGTGCGCCTGGTCGATGACGCGCTGCGCCTCGGCCTGAGCCTGCTCGCGCATCTCCGCGATGATCTGCGCGCCCTGCTCGCGAGCCTCCTCGCGGAGACGAGCGGCCTCGTGCCGCGCCTCGGCGAGCTGCTCCTTGTACTGCTCGAGCACCCTCTGCGCCTCGTCCTGCGCTTCTTCGGCCCGCTTGATGCCGCCCTCGATCGCGTCGGTGCGCTCGGCGAGGGTCTGCTGGATCCGGGGGATCAGCATCTTGCCGAGGACGAAGAGCACAATGAGGAACGAGAGCGTGCCGAAGATCAGCTCAGCCGCGTCGGGAAGCAGAGGGTTCGGGTTCTTCTCCGCGGCGGCGACGAACCCGGCGGCGTGTTCGGCCAACATCATGGCGTGCACAGCCTTCCGTCAGAGTCGGACCTCGGTCAGGAGGTGTAGATGAACGGCGCGACCAGGCCGATCAGGGCGAGCGCCTCACTGAAGGCGAAGCCCAGCAGCATGTTCGTGCGGATGGTGCTCGTCAGCTCCGGCTGGCGGGCGATGGCATTGACGCCCTGACCGAAGACGATGCCGACGCCGATGCCCGGGCCGATGGCGGACAGGCCGTACCCCATCGCCTTGAGGCCGGGGTTGATGTTGGTGCTAGCGGCGGCGAGGAAAGACATTCGGATTCCTTTTCGCTAGGCCGGCGGTCGTCTCCGCCGGTCACGTGTTGACGTTCTGCGGTCGGGTCTCAGTGGTCGGAGTAGAGTCCGGCACTTATGTAGAAGGCGGCGAGCAGCGTGAAGACGTACGCCTGCACCGCCTGGATGAACAGCTCGAACGCGGTCATGACGATCGTCAGGACCGCACCCAGGATGCCGACCCCGAAGCCGAGCGGGGTGACCTTCTCCCAGAGGAAGTGGAAGCCGACGGTCGCGAAGAGTG
Source organism: Actinoallomurus acaciae (assembly GCF_042429965.1). Lineage (NCBI taxonomy): Bacteria > Bacillati > Actinomycetota > Actinomycetes > Streptosporangiales > Thermomonosporaceae > Actinoallomurus > Actinoallomurus acaciae. The sequence continues at coordinate 20,538 of NZ_JBHLZP010000096.1, read as the reverse complement.
CGATCAGGAGGTGACCGGCGAACATGTTCGCGAAGAGTCGTACGGCGTGGGTGAACGGCCGGATGAAGAACGTCGAGACGAACTCGATCGGGATGACGATGATGTAGAGCGCCCAGGGCAGGTCGGGCGGCATCGTCGCGTTCTTCAGCAGGCCGAAGAAGCCTTGGTTCTTGATTCCCACGGCCCAGAAGGTCAGGTAGATCAGGACCGCCAGCACGAGCGGGAACGCGATGCGGGAGTTGACCGGGAACTGCGCCACCGGCACCACCGACATCAGATTGCCGATCCACACGAAGAAGAACACCGGGATCAGCAGACGCATCCACTTTTCGGAGTCCTTGCCGAGGAACGGCCGGCCGATCTCGTCGCGGACGAACATGTACGCGACCTCGCCGACGTTCTGCCAGCCGCGCGGGACGAGCTTCGGCTTGGAGAACGCCGCCCAGAAGAAGGCGACGACAATGATCATCACCAGCAGGCAGAGCACGATCGGCTTGGCGACCGCGAGGGGGCCTATGTGAAAGAGGGGCTTCCACTCGAACAGGCCGAGTCCCGGGGCTTCAAAGTCTTTGGCGAGGATGTGCGGGGCACTCACCCGGTGTTCCTTTCGCGGTCGTAGCTCATCAAGGCGGCAACCTTGCTGTCGTCTCGGTGGGCCACGGCTCCGCCCGGCGCGCTCAGCGGCCGTAGCGGACGTAGACCAGGTAGCCAGCGAAGACCAGGCCCAGCACCAGGAAGACGGGTAGCAGCGCCGTCACGTCCAGCCAGCGAGCGAGGAGCCAGCCCACACCGCCGAAGACCAGCATCCCAGCCAGAATGGTGGCGGGGGCGGCCGACACGGCGTTGGCGAACTCGCGGTCCTGCGACTCGTCGGGCAGACGCCCATTTCCAGTCATCGCGCTCCGGACGATAGCAGGCTACCCGGCACATAGTCATATTGGAGTAGTCCAATGTCATCATGTGCCCGGTTTGCCGAGGTCACGGGATGTGCCGCCGGATTCAACGTACGGCTGGCGGGCGTTGATCGTGGCATTCACCTCGGCGGCGAGCCAGACGATCGTGAGCGAAAGCACAGTCCAGCCGAAGACGTGCGCGTTCCATGCCGTCACATGGTTCAGCGCCGCGACCAACGCGAACACCGCCACCAGCTTGACGAGATAACCCATCAGACCGGCCATCATCACAAGTTGTTGCGACAATCTCGAGACATAGCTGACGACGAGCATGCCGAGGGTGAAGAATACGAGTACGAGGACAGCCCCGATGGCCGCGCCCAGCACGCCCTTGCCTCCCGCGAACAGGAGGCCGGCGATGATCGCGACGAGCCCTGCCAGGCCTGTGGGGATCGCGGCGCCGCGGAGGATCCGGGCGTCGATGGACTGCATGAGTGCTCCGGGGTTCACGGGTTAGGTGGCTACTTGCCGCTCGTGAAAGATATCACAAGCTTCTCAGACTCCGGTTTCTACGTCAAGTTACGGCAAAGTGCGCAGTTCAGGCGGGTTGCCGCGGCCGGTGATCGGACCGTGGTTCCGCGGCCCCGCGCCGCCGCCGCCCGTGCGGGCGGAGCTGCGGGAAGGCCATCACGACCAGCGCCGCGATCGCCACCAGGCTTGCCACACTGAGCACGATCAGCGGCGACTTGACCGCCGAGAGCGCCACCACGCCGAACGAGAACAGCGCCGTCCACAGGTACATGACCAGGGCCGCACCCCGGTGCGAGTGGCCGAGGTCCAAGAGCCGGTGGTGCAGGTGCTTCTTGTCCGGTGCGAACGGCGACCGCCCGTCGTAGGAGCGCCGGACCACGGCCATCAGCATGTCGGCGTACGGCACGACGAGGATGGCTATCGGGATCAGGGGCAGCAGCGTCGGGAACCGGTTGATCGATCCGCGCAGCGCGACCGGGTCGAACCCGGACACCGTGATCATGGAGGTGGCGAGCAGCAGCCCGATCAGCATCGAGCCCGTGTCGCCCATGAAGATCCGGGCCGGGCTGAAGTTGTGCGGCAGGAATCCGGTGCACATCCCGGCGAGGACCGCCGCGATGAGGGCCGGCGCCGACTGGTGGTCGAGGTGGACGACGACCGTGACCAGGAAGGAGTAGAGGAAGAAGGCCAGGGCCGAGACGCCGACGATGCCCGCGGCCAGACCGTCGAGGCCGTCGATGAAGTTCACCGCGTTGATCGTGGCGACCACGACGATGATGGTCAGCGGCACGCCGTACGACGGGGGCAGCACGAACGTGGCGCCCGGGAGCGGGATCCACGAGATCTGGACGCCGTTCATGATGAGCAGGCCGGCCGCCGCGACCTGACCCGCCATCTTGGTCAGCGCGTCGATCTCCCACCGGTCGTCGGCGATGCCGACCACGACGAGCAGGCCGCCGGCCGACAGCAGGCCGACCCAGGTCGGGCTCTCGGTGAACACCTTGTGCAGGTGGGGCAGGCGCGAGGCCATGAGCAGGGCGGCCAGCATGCCCAGGAACATCGCCAGGCCGCCCATCCGGGGCGTCGGGATCGCATGGACGTCCCGGTCGCGCACCGGGGTCATGGCCTTGAACCAGATGGCGAACTTCAACACCAGGGGCACGAGGAGATAAGTGGCGATCGCGCCCGTCAGGAAGGTGAGGATGTACTCCCTCACTCGTCCACCTCCCTGCGACGCGCGCTACCTCGTACCCGTTACGAACCGGGCACCAACTCTATTGCTCCCGGCCCACCGGGAGACGCCGTCCCACAGGTATCACCGTGCGCGATCGCATCATCACGCTACGACGACGTCGCGCACGACGCCGCAGATCAGCGCGAGTGCTCGCCGGAGCACCGCCGCGAATCCGGCGAGTCCGCGCGTTCGGCGCCCTCACGCTCGGTCCCGAACCCGATCCACGCGTCGATCTGGACGATGCGGCCGATGTCCCGGCCGGCCTCACGCGGGCGCGCGGCCGATGTCCCGGACGCCCACCGGCAGTCGCGGACCGTCTCCGTACCCTCGTAGTGGCGCGTGAGGGCACCGTCACCTGGGTGATCGCTCGGCTCCACGGTGGACATCGCTCCTCCATAGGTGTCGGCGCCTCCGCTCCGTGCCTTCGTGCGACGGAGCCCCGGAGGCAGGGAGAGGTACCGTCCTGACCGGTTAGATCCGCGAACGACCGCATTGGTTTGTGCATCCTGGTCACGAATGCGTCACGTGCCGCCCAGCCGTGCCCGTACGGCCGCTGACCGGTGCCCTCCGCGGGAAGGGACCCGGGTGTTCGGGCCACTGTTCCGGCCGGCGGAGACGACCATGGGGGGCCGATGCGGCGTGTCGCGATGACTCTCGTGGCCGGCGTGGCGATGACCGCACTCTCGCCGGTCGCGCCCGCGGCACGCGCCGACACCGGCTTCTGGCGCGCGGCCGGTCTGCCCGGCGTGGACGCCTTCGGCGTCTACCGCAGACACCCGGCGAAGGTGACGCTGTCGTTCTTCCTCAAGGACACCGGGAAGGACGGCCGTGACCCCGCGGTCCGCCTTGCCTTCACCGGGCACCACGGCACCGTCGTACGGGTCGTGGCGCTGGGCCCCGGCGGGCCGAGGCGGCGCTGGCGCACGGTCGGCTCGGCGAACACCGGCCACCTGTACGCCCAGGAGTGCGTCGGTCGCTGGCGGAAGAAGAAGTTCCGGATCGGCAGGTGCGGCGGCTGGCGCCGGCGCTACTGAGCGCGCTCGTCCGCGTCGCCGGACCGCTCCGTCTTCGCCGCCTTCTCGGGCGGCTCGTCCGCCTTGGCGGACGCCTCGGCCTTGGCGGGCTCATCATCCGCCTCGGCGGGCTCGTCGGGCGTGCCGGCGGGCTCGTCCTCGTCGCTGAGCAGCACGCCGCACACCTCGCGGAGCCGCGCCTCGGAGATGGCGCCGGCGCGCAGGAGGCGCGGCACCGCCCCGGTCAGGTCGACGATCGACGAGGGGGCGTCATCGCCGCTCGGCCCGTCGTCGAGGTAGACCTCGACCGAGTCGCCGAGCTGTGCCTCCGCGTCGGCGGCGGTGCGGGCCGGCGGGGCGCCGGATCGGTTGGCGCTGCTCACCGCCATCGGCCCGCTCTCCTTGAGGAGCTCGAGCGTGAGCTGGTGCAGCGGCATGCGGATCGCGACCGTGCCCTTGGCGTCGCCGAGGTCCCAGGCGAGCGTGCTGTTGGCCCGGCAGACGAGGGTGAGCGCGCCCGGCCAGAACTCGTCCACGAGGTCCTGGCCGTACGTGCCGAAGTCCTCGACGAGCGCCTGGGCCGCCCGCACCGAACCGACCAGCACCGGGGAGGGCATGTCGCGACCACGCCCCTTGGCCTCCAGCAGCGCGTTCACCGCCGCGGGCGTGAAGGCGTCGGCACCGATCCCGTAGACCGTGTCGGTGGGCAGGACGATCAGCTCGCCGCGGCGTACGGCCGAGACGGCCTCGGCGATCCCCCGGGTGCGCTCCATCGGCTCTGAGCAGTCATAGCTTCGGCTCACGGCCGCCATTCTCCCACCGCCGGAGAGTCCTTCTCACACGGGTCTAGTCGAGCCCCAGGCGTGCGGTGACGAAGCGGTCGCGGCCGGTCAGGTCCTTGTGGTTGCGCATGTCGCGCCAGCCGTGCTCTTCGGCGAAGATCCAGTAGACGGGGTTGCCCTGCAGGTCGCTGTGCTCGACCGCGACCCAGCCGCCGGGGCGCAGCAGCCGCCGCGCGGTCCGCTCGACCACGCGCATCGCGTCGAGGCCGTCGTCGCCGCCGCCCCACAGCGCGGAGGGCGGGTCGAAGTCGCGGACGTCCTCGGCGACGTACTCCCACTCCGACATCGGGATGTACGGCGGGTTGCTCACGACCAGGTCGACGGTGCCGTCGAGATCGTGCAGCGCGTCGGCGAAGTCGCCGAGGTGCAGCCGGACCCGGCCGCGCTCGTCCAGCTCCTCGACGTTACGAGTCGCGTGGACATAGGCCTTGGGGTCCTTCTCGACCGCGTGGACGCGCGCCCGCGGGACCTCCTGGGCGATGGACAGGGCGATGGCTCCCGACCCCGTACCGAGGTCCACGACGAGCGGATCGCCGACGTCCATGGTGCGCAACGTGTCGATCGCCCAGCCGGCGACGACCTCGGTCTCCGGCCGAGGGACGAACACGCCCGGCCCCACCCGTAGCTCCAGATAACGGAAGAACGCCCGGCCCGTGATGTGCTGGAGCGGCTCACCGGCCTCGCGGCGGGCGATGCCCGCCCAGAACCGCGCGTCGAACGCGGCGTCCGGCACCGTGTGCAGCTCGGCCCGCTTGACGCCGTGCACGAAGGCCGCCAGCTCCTCGGCGTCGGCCCGGGGCGACGGAATCCCCGCGGCGGCCAGGCGTGCCGTCGCGCGGGCGATCTCGTCAGAGAGCAGATGGCTCATGTCATGTCAGGTCAGGTCGCTTGGGCGAGCTTGTGCTCCATGTCGGCGTCCACCAGTGCCTGGATGACATTGTGCAGGTCACCGTCGAGCACGTGGTCGAGGTTGTAGGCCTTGTAGCCCACACGATGGTCGGAGATGCGGTTCTCCGGGTAGTTGTAGGTGCGGACCCGCTCGGACCGGTCCACCGTGCGCACCTGGCTCTTGCGCTCGGCCGCCGCGGCGGCGTCGGCCTGCTCCTGCGCGGCGGCGAGCAGCCGGGCCCGCAGGATGCGCAGCGCCTGCTCCTTGTTCTGGAGCTGGCTCTTCTCGTTCTGGCACGACACGACGATGCCGGTCGGCAGGTGGGTGATGCGGACCGCGGAGTCGGTGGTGTTGACGCTCTGGCCGCCGGGGCCGCTGGAGCGGAACACGTCGACGCGCAGGTCGTTCGGGTCGATCTGGACGTCGATGTCCTCGGCCTCGGGCATGACGAACACGCCTGCCGCACTGGTGTGGATACGGCCCTGGGACTCGGTCGCGGGGACGCGCTGGACGCGGTGCACTCCGCCTTCATACTTCAGACGGGCCCACACACCCTCGACGGACGGGCGTGACTTGACCGCCACGGTGACGTCTTTGTAACCACCGAGATCGGAGGGCTGGGCGTCGATGATCTCGGTCTTCCAGCCGACGCGCTCGGCGTGGCGGAGGTACATCCGCAGGAGGTCGCCGGCGAACAGCGCGGACTCCTCACCGCCCTCACCGGCCTTGATCTCGAGGATGACGTCCTTGTCGTCGTTGGGGTCGCGCGGCACGAGCAGCCGCCGCAGCGTCTCCTCCAGCTCCTCGATGCGCCGATCGAGCTGGGTCGCCTCCTCGGCGAACGCCGGGTCCTCGGCCGCCAGCTCACGCGCGGTCTCCGCGTCGGCCTGGGCCGCCGACAGGTCACGCGCCGCCTCGACGACGGGCCGCAGCTCCGCGTAGCGCTTGCCGAGACGACGTGCCTCGGCCTGGTCCGCATGCACGGCCGGGTCGGAGAGCCGCTTTTCGATGTCGGCGTATTCGCTGGTCAAATCGTCGAGGTTCACGTCATGTCCTGGTTCGGCGCTGGACGGGCACGGGGCAAACAGGCCGACGCCGACCGGAGGAGAGCCTCTCCGGCCGGCGTGGGACGTCTGGCTACTTCTTGTTGCCCGTGGCCTTCTTGCCGAACCGCCGCTCGAACCGGGCCACCCGGCCACCGGTGTCGAGGATCTTCTGCTTGCCCGTGTAGAAGGGGTGGCAGTTCGAGCACACGTCGGCGTGGATCGCGCCGTTCTCCGCGGTGCTCCGGGTCTGGAAGGTGTTCCCGCACGTGCACGTCACGGTCGTGACGCCGTAGGTCGGGTGAATGTCAGGCTTCACTACTTCTCCTCGCTTCAGGCGGTCGCCGGGTCATCGCCCGGGGGGATCCCGGGGATGTGAACCGGTACCGCAGCGCGTACCAGTGTGCCAGATAGCACAACATGCCGAGGCCACCACGCATTCCCCGCGCCAAGGGCCCGGCCGACGCCCCCGCGACCGGCCGGACCCGTGCGCGCTCAGCGCGCCACCGGCACCGGGCGGTCCTCCGCGCGCGGAGGCACCGGCTCCTCGCCGTGGGACACCCGGGGCAGCCAGCCGAGCCAGCGCGGCAGGTACCAGTTGCGTTCGCCGAGCAGGGCCATCACCGACGGCAGCAGCACCGCCCGTACGAGGGTCGCGTCCAGCAGCACGGCCACCGCCAGACCCACGCCCATCTGCTTCATGTCCTGCATCGACAGCGTCGCGAAGACCGCGAAGACGGCCACCATGATCACCGCCGCGGAGGTGACGACGCCCGCGCTGGATCGCACACCGTGCGCCACGGCGTCACGGGTCCCCAGGCCGCGGTCGCGTGCCTCCCGGATCCGCGACACGACGAACACGTGGTAGTCCATCGACAGGCCGAACAGCACCACGAAGACGAACAGCGGCATCCAGCCCTCGATCGCCCCGACCGCCTCCGTCCCGAACAGGCCCGCGCCCCAGCCGTGCTGGAAGACCGCCACCATGACGCCGTACGCCGCCGCGACCGACAGCAGGTTGAGCAGGATCGAGGTGATCGCGACCGTCAGGGACCGGAACGACACCAGCATCAGCAGGAACGTCACGACCAGCACGAAGACGAAGACCGGCGCGATGTCGGCGTGCAGCTGGTCGTTGAAGTCGACCGAGTCCGCGAGCTCGCCGGTCACGTACGCGGTCCCGGCGGCCCCGACCGTCCCGGGCACGATCTGCTCCCGCAGCGTCCGGAGAGCGTGTTTGGAGGCCGCGTTCCGGCCGTCGCCGGCGAGCGGCACGGCGATCTCGGCGACGTTCTGCCGCGCGTGGGTGGTCACGGTGACCGGCGCGCCGAACTCCCCGCCCCGGCCGGTACGGCTCTTCAGCTCGGCGATGGCCGTGCGGACCTGCGGCGAGCCGATGTCGGTGGCCTTCAGCACTACCTTGGCGGGCGCCGGCCCGCCGGGGAACGTCGTGGAGATCCGCTGGTAGGCCTCGAGCATCGGGGTGCCCTTGGGCATCTGCTGGTCCAGGCCCAGCTCCTGGGTGTGCATGCCGGCGGTCGGCGCGGCGAGGAGGAGCATGACGCCCGCCGCCAGCACCGCGAAGATCGCCGGACGGGCGAGCACGGGCCGCAGGAGGGTGGCGGACACGCGTCCGCCGCCGGCGCGGCGGCCCCGGCGGCGGCCCAGGAACGGGATGCGGCCGAGTTCGACCTTGTCGCCGAGCAGGGACAGCAGCGCCGGCAGCACGGTCACCGAGCCGAGCATCGCGATGAGGACGACCAGGATCGTGGCCAGCGCGAAGCCCTTGAACAGCAGCAGCCCGGACAGGAACATGCCCGCCATCGCCAGCATCACCGTGAGGCCGGAGATGAGGACCGAACGGCCGGACGTCGCGGCGGCGATCCGCAGCGCGGTCTCCCGGTCGTGGCCCGCGGCGCGCTCGTCGCGCTCGCGGCGGATGTAGAACAGGCAGTAGTCGACGCCGACGGCGAGGCCGACGAGCAGCATCACCGAACTCGTCGTGTCGAACAGGTGCAGCGCGTGGCTCCCCACGGCCAGCAGGCCGTTCGCCGCGACGAACGCGGTGAGCGCGAGCCCGACCGGCAGCAGGGCGGCCAGCAGCGCGCCGAACGCCACGAGCAGGATGCCGAGGGCGAGCGGCACCCCGGTCCACTCCGCACGGGCGAAGTCCTTGCCGAGCACGTCGTTCAGCCACTTGCCCGCGCTGGCGTCGCCGAACTGGCCGATCGTCACCTCCGGGTGCGCGGCCTTCACCCGGCCGACGGCGTCCAGGACCGGCTGGACCCGGTCGGCCGCCGTGTCCGGGTCGCCGGTCATGGTGAACCGGACCAGGCCGTCGCGCCCGTCCGCGGAGGCGACGGCGGGTACGACGTCACCGACGCGGCCCGTGGCCCGTACCGCGGTGGAGACGTCCGCCGCCGCGTCGCGCCAGGCTCCGGGCGTACCGCTGTGCACGATCACCATCTCGCCGGCCGGATCCTTGATCCCGGCGTCGTAAAGGATCTTCTGGGCGCGGGCGGAGTCGCCCGCGGCGTTCTCGTACGGCTTCATCGTGACCTGGCCGGCCATCCCGCCGATCACGCTGGCGGCGATGACGAACAGCAACCAGCCGATGATCGCCGTCTTGCGGTGCCGCACGCTCCAGCCCCCGATCCGGGCGGCGAAGGATGACCGGGGTGCGTGACGTCCGCGGACGTTGCTTCTCATGAGCGTCTCCTGACTTTCGGGCTCTGCCGGAGACGCTAGGAATCCGCGGTGGTCCGCCCCAGCCGGTCAGCACCCCGTCATGGGGGGACCTCGGTCCCCGCGGGGGGTGGTGCCAGTGACACCCCCGGCCGGTCCCTGAGCCCAGTGACCGGGCACGTCCCGCTCGCGAGACTCGAGACGGCAAGATAAAGGCGGAGACCGGGAGGAATGATGAACGTTGGGAGGGCGGCACTCGCCGCCGTACGAGGGCTGGTTCTGGCCCTGCTGGCGATGGTCGGATCGCTGGTGTTCTTCATCTTCTCGGTCGTGTTCATGTCGTTGTCCCTCGTCGGCGTCGGCCTGTTCGTGACCCCGGTCGTCACGGCCGCCGCCCGCTCCTACATGGGACTGCGGCGCCGGCTCGCGCACCGGTGGTTCGGGGTGGAGATCAAGACGCCGTACAAGCCGGAGCCGGAGTTCCAGGGCGGCGTGATCGGCGCGCTGGAGCGGTACCGGTGGATCATGAAGGACCCGGCGACGTACCGCGACCTGTTGTGGATGATCACGGACGCCACCGCCGGGTTCACCCTGGCGATCTTCGCCTTCGCGCTGCCCTTCTACGGGCCGTACGGCTGGGTCCTGGCCGCCGGGGTCTGGAGGCCGATCGTGCACGCGGGCGGCAACGACTGGTACACCTTCGTGCCGATCCGCGGTTTCCGCACCGCGATGCTGGCCGGCCTGCTGGGGTTCGTGTACGCGGGCCTGGGCGTCTGGCTGACCCCGAAGGTCATGAAGGCGCACACACGGCTGGACGCCTCCCTGCTGAGCCCGACGCACGAGCGGGAGCTGGAGATGCGGGTGGAGCGGCTGACCGAGACCCGCTCCGACGCGCTCGACACGCAGGCGGCCGAGCTGCGCCGGATCGAGCGCGACCTGCACGACGGCGCACAGGCCCGGCTGGTGGCCATGGGCATGAGCCTCGGCGCGATCGAGCACCTGCTCGAACGCGACCCGGAGCGGGCCAGGAAGCTGCTGTCCGAGGCGCGCGAGTCCTCCTCCAAGGCCCTCACCGAACTGCGCGACCTGGTCCGCGGCATCCACCCGCCGGTCCTGGCCGAACGCGGGCTCGGTGACGCCGTACGCGCCCTGGCCATGGCGAGCCCGCTCACCACCGAGGTGTCGGTCGACCTTCCCGGGACCCTGGAGGCCCCGGTGGAGTCGGCGGCCTACTTCGCGATCTCGGAGGTGTTCACCAACGCGGCCAAGCACTCCGGCGCGCGCCGGATCTGGCTGGACCTGCGGCACGAGGACGGCATGCTCCGTATCGTGATCACCGACGACGGACAGGGCGGCGCGGACATGTCCGGCGGCACCGGACTTCGCGGAATCGAGCGGCGGCTCGGTACATTCGACGGTGTCCTCGCGCTGAACAGTCCGGTGGGAGGCCCCACGATCGTCACCATGGAGCTGCCGTGCGCGCTGGGCGCGCCACGGCCCTGACGCTGGAGGAGCCGGGATGCGCGTCGTCCTCGCCGAGGATCTGTTCCTGCTGCGAGACGGCCTCGTCCGGCTCCTCGAGGCGTACGACTTCGAGATCGCGGCCGCGGTCGACAACGGACCGGAGCTGAGCCGGGCGCTGCTCACGATCAAGCCGGACGTGGCCGTGGTCGACGTACGCCTGCCCCCGACGTTCACCGACGAGGGCCTGCAGGCCGCCCTCCAGGCCCGGCGCGAGGTCCCCGGCCTGCCCGTGCTGGTGCTGTCGCAGCACGTCGAGCAGCTGTACGCCCGCGAACTGCTGGCCGACGGCAGCGGCGGCATCGGCTACCTGCTCAAGGACCGGGTGTTCGACGCGGACCAGTTCATCGACGCGGTACGCCGGGTGGCCTCCGGCGGCACGGCGATGGACCCTCAGGTGATCTCCCAGCTCCTCGTCCGCAAGTCCCGCGACGAGCCGCTGGGCGACCTGACGCCGCGCGAACGCGAGGTGCTCAGTTTGATGGCCGAAGGCCGCTCCAACCAGGCGATCGCGCAGCGCCTCGTGGTGACCGAGCGCGCCATCGCCAAGCACACCTCGAACATCTTCTTGAAGCTGGACCTGCCGGTCTCCGACGACGACAACCGTCGCGTCCTCGCCGTGCTGGCCTACCTCAACGGCTCCTGAGCCGCGCGCCTTCCGGTCAGCCCTGGCCGAGGTAGGCGAGGACCGCCATGACGCGGCGATGGGTGCTGTTGGTGTGCTGGAGGCCGAGCTTGAGGAAGATGTTGGAGATGTGCTTCTCCACCGCGCCGTCCGTGACGACGAGCCTGCGGGCGATCGCCGCGTTGGACAGACCCTCGGCCATGAGGCCGAGCACCTCGCGTTCGCGCGGCGTCAGCACCTCCAGCCGGTCGCCCCGGCGCCGGCGGCCGAGGAGCTGGGCGATGACCTCGGGGTCGATGACCGTGCCGCCCTCGGCGACCCGCCGGACCGCGCCGAGGAACTCCGCGACGTCGGCGACACGCTCTTTCAGCAGGTAACCGACGCCCTCGGCCCCGCCGCCGATCAGGTCGGTGGCGTAGCGCTCCTCGACGTACTGGGAGAACACGAGGATGGGGGTGCCGGGCACCCGCTCCCGCACCTCGAGGGCGGCGCGCAGCCCTTCGTCGGTGAACGTCGGGGGCATGCGGACGTCGACGATGACGAGGTCCGGCCGGTGCTCCTCGACGAGCGCCACGAGCCCGGCGCCGTCGCCGGAGGTGGCCACCGTCTCGATGTCCTCGTCGGCGAGAAGGCGGATCAGGCCTTCGCGCAGCATCACAGCGTCTTCCGCGATCACGACCCGCACGATCGCTCAGCTTAGAGGAATCCCGCTCAGGTCGCGGCGGCTCCGGGGCCCGGCAGCAGGTCGACGTCGCCCGCGTGCATCGGCTCACCGCAGTGGGCGCAGCGCAGGTCGACACCGCCGATCTCACCGCACGCGTGATGGCGGTAGAGGACCGGCGGGCCGGCCTCCCCCGCCAGCCACCGGTCTCCCCAGCCGACCATGACCATGAGCAGGTCGACGAGTTCGGCGCCCTGCTCGGTCAGGACGTACTCGTACCGCGGTCGCCGGTCGTAGGGCCGGCGTTCGAGCACTCCGTGCTCGACGAGGTGGTTCAGCCGCTCGGTCAAGACCTTGCGCGAGATGCCGAGGTCGGCCTGGATCTGCTCGAACCGGGTGAACCCCGCGTACACGTCCCGCAGGACCAGCGGCGACCAGGGCTCCCCGATGACGTCGAGCGTGCGCGCGATCGAGCACGCCATGTCCGCGAAGTTCGTGCGCTGCATGGGCTCAGTCTAGCAATCGGGGTTCCCTCAAGGAACTCCGAATGCTACGGTCATGGAGTCTCTTCAAGGAACTCCGAAAGGGATTACGGAGATGAGCAAGGTCTTCAGCGCTCATGCGGTGTCGGTCGACGGTTACATCACCGGGCGCGACCCCGGCGCCGGGCGCGGGCTCGGCGACGGGACGATGCTGTTCGACTGGTACTTCGCCGGCGACACGCCCAGCCGGGTGTTCGACGGGTTCAAGCTGAGCGAGCCCAGCGCCCGCGTCTTCGACCACCTCGCCGGACGCGTGGGCGCGGTCGTGGCGGGGCGCAACACCTATGAGGACTCCGACCGCTTCGGCGGGGGCGGCCCCCACCCGACCGCCCGCCCGTTCTTCCTCAGCCACCGGCCGGCACCGGAGATGACCGAGCGGCAGACTCTGATCACCACCGGCATCGAGGACGCGATCGCGGCGGCTCGCGACGCCGCCGGCGACAAGGACGTCGGCCTCATGGGCGGCGGCGTCGTGACGGAGGCGCTGAAGGCGGGGCTGGTCGACGAGGTGATCCTGCACCAGGTGCCGGTCCTGCTCGGCGGCGGCCGCCCCTTCTTCCAGACGCTCCCCGGGCACGTACGGCTCCGCCTCGTCGAAGCCGTCCCGGCGCCGGGCGTCACCCACCTCCACTACGAGGTCGAACGGTGACGCCCCCGCGACCTCCGCTGGAGACCCGGCCCAAGGAGATGACCACGATGCTCGACCCCGACGTGCGCCGCGTGCTCGACTGCACCTCGATCGCCCACCTCGCCAGCGTGCTCCCCGACGGCGCTCCCCACTCCGTGCCGGTCTGGGTCGGCACGCACGGCGACCACGTCGCGATCCTCACCGGCCCGGGCTCCCGCAAGGCCCGCAACCTGCGGCGCGACCCGCGGGTGGCGCTCTCCCTGACGCCGGCCGACAACCCGTTCCAGCCGGTCATCGTCCGCGGCAGGGTCATCGAGTGGCTCGAGGGCGACGCCGCCTGGGAGATCGTCGACAAGATCGCGGCGAAGTACATCGGCGGCCCCTACTCGCGCGACGAGGAGCGGGTCGTCGCCCTCATCGAGCCCGACCGCCAGAGCGTGGGCATGAGCTGAGACGCCTCCCCCGCGCCGGGGCGGCTACCAGACCGCCGGGAGGTCCGCCCGGATGACCGTCGGGCCGCCGGCGGGGCTGTTGACCGTCAGGATGCCGTCGATGCCCGCCGCACGATCGGCGAGGCCGGCCAGGCCGCCGCCCGGGGACGCCTCGGCTCCGCCGATGCCGTTGTCCGACACCTCCACCACGATCCAGTTCTGGTCCCGGGTGATCCGCACCGCCGCCTGGGTGGCGCGGGCGTACTTGGAGACGTTCGTCAGGGCCTCCGAGACGATGAAGTACGCGATGCTCTCCACCGCCGCGGGCGGCCGGGTCGGCAGGTCGACCTCCACCGACACCGGCACCTGGGCCCTGGCCGCCACCGCACTGATGGCCGCGTCCAGGCCGCGGTCGGTGAGGATCGCGGGGTAGATGCCGCGGGCGAGGTTACGCAGCTCCGCGATGGCCTCCTTCGCGCCGGCGTGGGCCTGCTGGATCAGCTCCTGGGCACCGGTCGGGTCGGTCTCCAGCTTGGCCCGCGCCCGGCCGAGGTCCATCGCCACGGCGAGGAGCTGCTGCTGGGCGCCGTCGTGCAGGTCGCGTTCGATGCGCCGACGCTCCGCCTCGGCCGCGTCCACGCCGCGGGCCCGGCTGGCCTGGAGCTGGGCCGTACGCGCCCGCAGCTGCTGGGTGACGTTGGGCCCGAGCAGGTAACGGGCGAGGGCGCCGTGAGCGTACCCGACGCCGCGCACCACGTACATGGTCACGAACGCCAGCGCGATGCCCAGCGGGATCGCCGGCAGGGCCGCCAGCGTGTGGTCGAACCAGATCTGGCGGTCGCCGACCGTGAGGTACAGGAAGCCGGAGTCCTGCCAGTTGATCGTCAGCGGCTCCGCGATCAGCCCCGCGGAGGCGGACCACAGCCCCACCGACAGCACGAACTCGACGATGCCGAGCGGGAAGGCCAGGAACAGGTAGAGGAGGTCCTTCCAGGTCGCCGGGTCGACGGCCATGGCCTTCCACTTGGCGAACAGGTTGGCGCCCTGCGGCATCGGGCGGTACGGGTCGGGGATGTCCACGCCGAAGGCCGCCTTCACCAGGCGGCGCTCGAGCATCGCGGCGGCCCGCCAGAGGATCATGGTGAGGGCGAGCCCGAGCACGCCCACCCAGATGATCACCGTGCCCGCGGACACCGACAGCAGCACGGTCAGGCCGACGAAGTACGCCAGCCCGAGCGGGAAGTGCAGCAGCAGGTAGGCGGCCGACCTCCAGGTCAGCGATTCCCTCGCCAGCCGCAGAGGGCCGTATCGCCGCGAGGAGGGCGTCATCTCAAGCGTGCTGTTCACCGCGGGTCCCTTTCGCGCCGCATCCACCGTACGGCCATAGCCTCCTGGACGGGAGGCCCGCGTGCCATGGAGCGTCCCAGCCTCATGAGGGTGGGGATAGCCCCACCCCGGGCACGAAAGAACGCCCCGGGCGCGAGGCCACGGGGCGTCCTTCGGCAGTGAGGGTCAGTCGTTCAGCGTCGTCTTCTGCACCTGGAGCAGGAACTCCGCGTTCGACTTGGTCTCCTTCATCTTCTCGAGGAGGAGCTCCAGCGCCTGCTGCATCTCCAGGGCGTGCAGCACCCGGCGCAGCTGCCAGACGATGCGCAGCTCCTCCGCGGACATGAGGATCTCTTCCTTACGGGTGCTGGAGGCGTCGACGTCGATCGCCGGGAACACCCGCTTGTCGGCGAGCTCGCGGCGCAGGCGGACCTCCATGTTGCCCGTGCCCTTGAACTCCTCGAAGATCACCTCGTCCATGCGGGAGCCGGTCTCGACCAGCGCCGTGGCGAGGATCGTCAGCGAGCCGCCGTTCTCGATGTTGCGGGCGGCGCCGAAGAACCGCTTCGGCGGGTACAGCGCCGTCGAGTCGACACCACCGGACAGGATGCGGCCGCTGGCCGGAGCGGCCAGGTTGTACGCGCGGCCGAGGCGGGTGATCGAGTCGAGCAGCACGACGACGTCGTGGCCGAGCTCGACGAGGCGCTTGGCGCGCTCGATCGCCAGCTCCGCGACCATCGTGTGGTCGTCGGCGGGCCGGTCGAAGGTCGAGTGGATGACCTCGCCCTTCACCGACCGCTGCATGTCGGTGACCTCTTCGGGACGCTCGTCCACGAGCACGACCATCAGGTGGCACTCGGGGTTGTTCTTGGTGATGGCGTTGGCGATCGCCTGCAGCACCATCGTCTTGCCGGCCTTCGGCGGCGACACGATCAGGCCGCGCTGGCCCTTGCCGATGGGGCTGACGAGGTCGATGATCCGCGTGGTGAGCTGGCCCGGGTCGTTCTCCAGGCGCAGCCGCTCCTGCGGGTACAGCGGAGTGAGCTTGGAGAAGTCGACGCGGCCCTTGGCCTGCTCGGGCTCCATGCCGTTGACCGTGTCGAGGCGGACCAGCGCGTTGAACTTCTCGCGCCGCTCGCCGTCGCGCGGCTGCCGGACGGCCCCGGTGATGACGTCGCCCTTGCGCAGGCCGTACTTGCGGACCTGGGCGAGGGAGACGTAGACGTCCTGCGGGCCGGGAAGGTACCCGGTGGTGCGGACGAATGCGTAATTGTCGCGTATGTCGAGAATGCCGGAGACCGGGATCAGGACGTCGTCCTCGTTGATCACCGGGTCGGCGTCGCCATAGCGCTCCCGGCCGCCGCGACCGCGGTTGCGCTCGCGGAACCGGCCACGCCGGCGACGGCCGCCGCCGTCCTCGCCGTCGTCGTCGCCGGCCACCGCGTCGTCGGCATGGTCACCGCCGACGACCTCGGCCGGCTGGTCCAGCAGAGCAGGCTGCGCTCCAAGTACGCGCCCCGCCCGCCCGCCGGGCCCGCGTCCGGGCCTCCCCCCTCCGTACGGCCGGAGGACCGGTCCTGGCCGGAGGACCGGTCCTGGCCGGAGGACAGACAGCGGCACTGACGGGCGTCGCTCACCTGGGTTCGGTCCGGTGCGGCGGCCGGTGGGCGCGGGCCGGCTTGTCGATCCGTTTGCCGGGCATGGCGGATGAGGCGGAGACCAGCTTCGGCGGCGTGACGCGGCTGATCAGTCTCCAGACCTGTTCGCCGAACTCACGGGGACGTTCGAGCACCAGCAGGTGGCCCGAGTCGGGCACCACGACCAGCTCTCCGCCGGACATCGCGGCGACGAGCGCCTCGGCGTGCGCGATCGGGGTGATGACGTCGCGTTCGCCGACGAGGACGAGCACCGGGATGCGGCCGAGTGCGGGGAGGACCGCATGCAGGTCGTACCGGACGAGTTCGGTGTAGAACTCGGCGATCACCTGGATGGGCACCGACGCCATGAGCCGCGTGGTGAGCCGGGCCACCGGGCGCGGCACCCGCGAGCCGTACAGGTAGGGCCAGGTGATCAGGTACGTCGCGCCGCCCGCGGACCGCCGCGCGCCGTCCACGAGGCGTGCGTGCCGGCGCAACTGGCTGAGGGTGGCGGGTACGAGGCGGTGCATGACCCGCGCCCCGATCTGCGGCAGGCCCGCGGTGATCGTGGACAGGCCTCCGGCGGAGGTCGAGGAGAGCACGACGCCGACCACCCGCCCGCCGAACATGCCGGGGTGGGACTTGGCGAGGGCGAGGACGGCCATCCCGCCCATGGAGTGGCCGACCAGCACCAGCCGTCCGCGCGGCGCCGCCGCCCGGATCACCGCGAACAGGTCACGTCCGACCTGGTCGATGGTGGCGTTGGGCGGCGTACCCCAGCCGGACCGGCCGTGGCCGCGGTGGTCCCACAGGACGACGCGCGCCTTGCCGGCGAGCATCGTGCGCTGGACGTCCCAGCTCATGGAGTTCAGCAGGTAACCGTGGCAGAAGACGACGGTCAGCGGCGCGCCCGGGGCGTCCTGGATCTCCACGTGCAGTTCGACGCCGTCATCGGCGGTCACGGTCATCGACCGGGTCGGCGGTGGATGATCGGGCTCGGAACCGGTGACGGAGTGTCCGGGTATCGGGAGCAACGAGCGCCCCTGTTCCGCCAGCGCGCTGGCGATGTCCGCGAACGACATGACCACCTCCGCCGGGCGGTGCCGTCCTGCCTCGGCAGGCCGCCACCGTCACTCGCCATTGAGCCTCCGGCCGAGGCGGCTGGAGATCCTCGGCCTGTCTCCCCAACGTGCGGCCGAACCCCCCTTCCCCCATCGGTCCTCACCTACACGCTGCGTCACACGATGAAGGTGAGCCAGGGGCGAAGGTCCTGAATGCCGCAACCGATGAGAACGCACGTTGACCAGCCACGATACGTATAAAACGGTCATTCACAGGGTAGGGCGCATTGTGCACTGAACAGTCACAAATATGGCACCCCCCGGGACCCATCCCCCAGCCGACGGGCGGCCCGCCGCCCGTGAGCCGTACGGCCGACAGAGAGGGATGGACGACCTTGGCCACACCGAGAGAGCCGGTGATGAACGACGTCGGCCGGGGATCGCCCCCCGTGGCCACCGCGGAGGGCGGCGAACGCGTCGCCCCCGGGTTGGCGGACGTCCTGATGCACCGCCTGTTCGCGGTCGGGCTCGACCTGCACGCCGCGCTGACCTACATCGAGGCGAACCTCGGTGCCGACGTCACGGTCGCCAAGGTCCACAAGGCCATCAACGGCCTGGACGGCGCGATCAAGGACTTCCGCGGCGTGGTGTTCGACCTGCGTCCCGAGGGATCCGCCGGGGAAACGGGCCTGCGGGCGCTGGTCGTGGAGGCGGTGGAGCGGGCCTGCGGCCCGGACCGGGCGTGCCCGGCGCTGACGCTCGGGCACGGCATCGAGGCGGTGATCGACCGATCGGCGTGGCAGCGAGTCGCCCGGCTGGTCCACCGGACCCTCGCCCTGGTCCCCGGGGAGCGCCTGCCGGACGTCCATGTGATGATCACCGCCGATCCGCGGCCGCCCACCTGGCTCATCATGCATCTCGACGCGCCCGCGGGCGGCCTCGCCGAGGTGGCCGGGCGGATCCGCGTGCTCAGCGGGCGCGGCATGGACGTCTCCTGCCAGGACCTGCCGCGATCCCCCGAACGCTCGCGCATGCGCCTCGAATGGCCGATGCCGGCGCACTGATCCGGCCTGCGCGGGACGAGTCCCGAATCAGCCCCTCACGCCGCGTGGCGCTCCCGCCGCGTGGCGCTCCCGCCGCGGACGGTCCGGCCGTCCTACCGTGAGGTGTGATCATGACTGAGGCGATTCACGCATGGTGCCTGGTCAACGGCTCGTGGGTGGAGCGCGAAGACCCGGTGATGGCAGCCTGCGAGCCGTACGACGGCGACGTGCGCGCGGCGGTGGCGACCCTGGGTTACGAGGCGTGGTGTCAGGTCGGCGAGCTGCCGTCGGTGCCGGTCTCGCTGACGCTGTACTCCCGGGAGACGCCGCCGTTGCAGTTCCTGCTGCAACTGGAGGGCAACGCGGGCAACATCGTGGAACACGTCTTCGCCGAGACGCTCCCGGACGCGATGGAACTGCTCGCACGGTGGACGCCCATCGTCCGGTACGGCCAGGGACGGGGCGGGGACGTCCGGGGACACGCGGAGGACGGCTCCAGAGGCACCCGGGAGAGCCCGGGACGTCCGGAGCCGACCTCCGGACGCACGCGAGCCCGGAGACGACCCACGATGCCCCACCCGGTCCCGTCCGGCTCGCCGTCTGCGACCGACCGCCTGACCACGCCCGCCGCACGACCACCAGAGCCCCCCGGACCGTCTCTCGGCGCAGGCGGCGACAGCGGATGAGGAGGACGCACCCGACAGAGCCCAGACGGCCTCCTGACGCGCGAGGCCCACGATGCCACTCCCCATGCCCTCAGCCGCCGACCGCCTGACCACGCCCAGCGCGCCCGACCCACGACCACCGGACGCCCCCGGGCCGCCTCCCAGCGCAGGCGGTCACGGCGGGCGGGGTGAT
This sequence comes from Actinoallomurus acaciae, assembly GCF_042429965.1. Classification (NCBI taxonomy): domain Bacteria; kingdom Bacillati; phylum Actinomycetota; class Actinomycetes; order Streptosporangiales; family Thermomonosporaceae; genus Actinoallomurus; species Actinoallomurus acaciae. The sequence continues at coordinate 1,075 of NZ_JBHLZP010000096.1, read as the reverse complement.
GGATGAGCTTGCGCTCACACAGACGTTCAGCCCGCAGACGAGCATCCATCCGGCTCGCAATCCACTCCCCCTCACGGCGAAGCCCCCGCCAGCCGACGAGACGACGCCCCAGCAGGCCACCAGAACCGACCACGGCCAACACCGCACAATCCGGCCCGCCCCCAGCCACCGACCGCACCCGCCCCAAAACCGCCCGAGGCCCCGCCTCTCAACGCAGGTGGTCGCGGCGGGCCCGGCGGTGGATGAGCTTGCGCTCGCGCAGGCGTTCGGACCGCAGACGAGCATCCATCCGGCTCGCCCCCAGCCGCCGACCACCTGACCACGCCCAGCGCACCCGACCCACGACCGCCCGATGCTCCCGGGGCCGCCCCTCTCAGCGCAGGCGGTCATGGCAGGCCCGGCGGTGAAAGAGCTTGCGCTCACGTAGGCATTCAGCCCGCAGACGAGCATCCATCCGGCTCGCCCCCAGCCGCCGACCACCTGACCACACCCGACCCACGGCCACCAGACCGCCCCCGGACCACCTCTCAACGCGGTCGCGGCGGGCCCGGCGGTGGATGAGCTTGCGCTCGCGCAGGCGTTCGGACCGCAGGCGGGCGTCCGTTCGGCTCGCGATCCACTCCGCCTCGCGGCGGAGTCTGCGCCAGCCGGTGAGGCGGCGCTCCGGCAGGTCGCCGGAGTCGGCGGCGGCCAGCACGGCACAGTCCGGCTCGCTCTCGTGGGCGCAGTCCGTGAACCGGCACTCGGCGGCCAGTGCCTCGATGTCCGCGTACGCGCGGGACAGGCCCTCGTCCGCGGCGAACAGGCCCACTCGCCGTACCCCCGGCGTGTCGATGACGAGGCCGCCCGGGATGGCGATCAGCTCGCGGTGCGTCGTCGTGTGCCGCCCGCGGCCGTCGGAGGCGCGGATCGCCTGTGTGCGCATGGCCTCCTCGCCCGCCAGCGCGTTGACCAGCGTGGACTTGCCGGCGCCCGACGGTCCGAGCAGCACCGATGTTCCGGTCGCCACGGCGCGGATCGCCGCCATTCCCTCGCCGGTCGCCGCGGACACCGCGTGCACGCCGGCGCCGGGCGC
>NZ_JBHLZP010000095.1:0-21111 GCF_042429965.1 Actinoallomurus acaciae | reverse complement strand
GTCGCGCCAGTCGGCCGCCGCGACCTCGTCCGGGTGCAGCCGCAGCTCGCCGGCCGCGGTCGCCCGAACCACCGGGCACAGCTCGTTCTCGACGAGGCCGTTCGCCGCCGTCGCGCGGTAGCGGAAGTCCGGCAGCACGAGCGTGAGCGCCTCGGCTCGCAGGCCGAGCTCGGTGTCCACCCGCCGGCGCACCGCCTCGCGCAGGCGCTCGCCGGGCGCCGGATGCCCGCAGCAGCTGTTGGTCCACACCGAGGGGAACGACGTCTTGCCGTGCGCCCGCTGAGTGATCAGGACCCGCCCGGCGTCGTCCGTCAGATAGCAGGAGAAGGCCAGGTGAAGGGGGGTGGACTCGTGGTGACTGAGCGCCTTGGGCGCCGTGCCCGCCGCCCGTCCCTCGGCGTCGAGCAGCACGATCAGTTCGTCTGTCGTCACTCTCTGTTCACTCATCCCGTTCTTTATATCCGATTGTTACGGCGCGTTACACGAACTTCGCCCAGGACCGTCCGCGTCCCACCGGTTGGCAGCACCACTAAAATCGGCATCCGCAGAAACACGAGGAGATGACCCGGGTGACCCTACTTGAGTCGATTGAACGGCCCGAAGACGTCAAGCGCCTGGAGCCGGACCAGCTTCCCCAGCTCGCGGGTGAGATCCGTGACCTCCTCATCTCCGCCGTGTCGACGAACGGCGGTCATCTCGGCCCCAACCTCGGGGCGGTCGAGCTGACCATCGCCCTGCACCGGGTCTTCGACTCGCCGCGCGACCGGATCCTGTTCGACACCGGCCACCAGGCGTACGTCCACAAGCTGATCACGGGGCGGCACGGCTTCGAGACCCTGCGGCAGCGCGGTGGCCTGTCCGGCTACCCGAGCCAGGCCGAGTCCGACCACGACGTGATCGAGAACTCCCACGCCTCGACCGCCCTGTCCTACGCCGACGGCATCGCCAAGGCGTTCCAGCTGCGCGGCGAGGGCGACCGGTTCGTGGTGCCCTTCATCGGCGACGGCGCGCTCACCGGCGGCATGGCCTGGGAGGCGCTGAACAACATCGCCGCGGGCAAGGACCGGCGCGTCGTCATCGTCGTCAACGACAACGGCCGCTCCTACTCCCCGACGATCGGCGGCCTGGCGAGCCACCTCGCCGACCTGCGCATGACCCGGGGCTACGAGCACGCGCTCGACCTGATCAAGCGCACCGTGCCGAAGGCGCCGGTCGTGGGCGGCATGGCGTACGACGCTCTGCACGGCATCAAGAAGGGCATCAAGGACATCCTGCAGCCGCAGGCGATGTTCGAGGACCTCGGCCTGAAGTACGTCGGCCCGATCGACGGCCACGACGAGGCCGCCGTCGAGCACGCGTTGCGCAAGGCCAAGGCGTTCGGCGGCCCGGTCATCGTGCACTGCATCACGCGCAAGGGCTACGGCTACGCGCCCGCCGAGAACGACGAGGAGGAGTGCTTCCACTCCCCGGGCCTGTTCGACCCTGCCACCGGCCGCAAGCTCGCCAAGGGCGGCGGCCCCAGCTGGACCAAGATCTTCAGCGACGAGCTGGTCCGGCTCGGCGCCGAGCGGCCCGACATCGTCGCCATCACCGCTGCCATGCTGCACCCGACGGGCCTGGCGTCCTTCGCCGAGGTCTATCCCGAGCGCACCTACGACGTCGGCATCGCCGAGCAGCACGCGGTGACGTCGGCGGCGGGCCTGGCGTTCGGCGGCATGCATCCGGTCGTGGCGGTGTACGCCACCTTCCTCAACCGGGCCTTCGACCAGCTTCTGATGGACGTCGCGCTGCACAGACTGCCCGTCACGGTCGTCCTCGACCGCGCGGGTGTCACCGGCGACGACGGGCCGAGCCACAACGGCATGTGGGACATGTCGATCCTGCAGGTCGTGCCGGGCCTGCGGATCGCCGCTCCGCGCGACGGCGGCCAGCTCACCGAGCAGCTCCGTGAGGCGGTCGGGGTCAACGACGGCCCGACCGTCGTGCGCTTCCCCAAGGGCCCGGCCGGCGACGACGTCCCGGCGATCGAGCGCACCGGCGGCGTCGACGTGCTGTCGCGGTCGGAGGACGGCGACGTGCTCCTGGTGGCCGTCGGCTCCATGGCGGGCACCGCCGTGGAGGCGGCCAAGCTGATCGGCGCGCACGGCATCGGCGTCACGGTCGTCGACCCCCGCTGGGTCAAGCCCCTCGATGAGAAGCTCATCGGCCTGGCCGCCGAACACCGCCTGGTCGCGGTCGTCGAGGACAACATCCGCGTCGGCGGCGTCGGCGACGCGGTGGCGCGGCTGCTCCGCGACGGCGAGGTCGACGTGCCGGTCCGTACGTTCGGCATCCCCCAGCGGTTCCTCGACCACGCCAAGCGGGCGCAGATCCTCACCGACATCGGCCTGACCCCCCAGGGGCTGGCCCGCGACATCACCGCCGCCATCTCCCGCGACTCGGTCCTCGAACCCACCGAGTGACGACCGCCGCCGGCCCGGCCTCCGGGCCGGCGGCCCTCTCCGGCTCCTGAGACACTCGAAGCACCCCTCTGACCAGGAAAGATCGGGCGAGATCCGCTCTGCGTGCTCCGCATCGGTTCTCGTGGTGATTCAAACGATCACCCTGCCAGCGAGGATTGTGATGAGTGTTCTTCGTACCAAGTCGGTGGAACGATCCATCCGCGAGACCGACGAGCCGGGATCCAAGCTGCGCCGGGAGTTGAGCGCGCTCGATCTCACCGTCTTCGGCGTCGGCGTCATCGTGGGGACCGGCATCTTCGTGCTCACCGGCAAGGTGGCCAGGGAGAACGCCGGGCCGGCCGTGGCGCTGTCGTTCGTGGCGGCCGGGATCGCCTGCGCGCTCGCCGCGCTCTGCTACGCGGAGTTCGCCTCCACCGTCCCGGTGGCCGGGTCGGCCTACACCTTCTCCTACGCCACCATCGGTGAGCTGCCCGCCTGGATCATCGGCTGGGACCTCATGCTCGAACTGGCGCTCGGCGCGGCGACCGTGGCGGTGGGCTGGTCGGGCTATGCCGCGATCCTCCTCGGCGACCTGGGTCTCCATCTACCCGCCTCGCTGGTGGGGGAGGACGCGGCGTTCAACGTGCCGGCGACGCTGATCGTGCTGGCCGTCACCGCGCTGCTCGTCCTCGGCGTGAAGGTCTCCTCGCGGGTCAACGCCGTCATCGTCGCCGTCAAGATCGCGGTGGTCCTGCTCGTCATCGTCGCGGGCCTGTTCTTCGTCAAGGGCGCCCACTACCACCCGTTCGTACCCAGGGCGACGGCCACGCCCGGGACGCACGGCGGCAACACACCACTGATCCAGGTGCTCTTCGGCTACACCCCGACGGCGTACGGCTGGGCGGGCGTCTTCGTCGGGGCCGCGATCGTCTTCTTCGCCTTCATCGGCTTCGACGTGGTCGCCACCGCCGCCGAGGAGACCAAGAGGCCCGACCGCGACCTGCCGATCGGCATCATCGCCTCCCTGCTGGTCTGCACCACCCTGTACGTCGCGGTCTCGCTGGTCGTCACCGGCATGCGCGACTACCGCCGGCTCAGCGTCGACGCGCCGCTGGCCCAGGCGTTCACGGACGTCGGGCACCCGGCGTTCGCCACCGTCGTCAGCGTCGGCGCGCTGGCGGGCCTCACCACGGTCGTGCTCATCCTCATGCTGGGGCAGAGCCGGGTCTTCTTCGCGATGAGCCGTGACGGCCTGCTGCCGCCGTGGCTGGCGAGGGTCCATCCCCGGTACGGCACCCCGTACCGGATCACGATCATCATCGGCGTCGTCGTGGCCCTCATCGCCGGGCTCGTCCCGCTCTCGGCGCTCGCCGAACTGGTGAACATCGGCACGCTGTTCGCCTTCGCGGTGGTCGCGATCGGCGTGGTGATCCTGCGGCACACCCATCCGGACCTGCCGCGCTCGTTCCGCGTGCCCGCCTCTCCGGTGCTGCCGTTCCTCGCCGTCGTGGCCTGCGGCTACCTCATGCTCAACCTGCCGGTCGACACCTGGCTGAGGTTCCTCATCTGGATGGTGGCCGGCTTCGCCGTCTACTTCCTGTACGGCCGTGGCCACAGCCGGGTGGGCGCGGCCGCCCGCCGGGTCGGGGTGACACGGGACTGATCGCGGCGAGCATGGGATTCGGGCCGCGATCTGGGAACAATGTCGGCGTGGTGGACGCATCTGCTCTTCACGTGGCGGTCATCGGATCCGGACCGGCCGGCATCTATGCCGCTGAGGCCCTGGTGAAGCAGGCGCAGGGTGGTGTCCACGTGGACATCTTCGACCGGCTGCCGACGCCGTACGGCCTGGTGCGCTACGGCGTGGCACCCGACCACACGTCGATCAAGTCGATCGCGCGTTACCTGCAGCGGGTGCTGGAGCATCCCGACGTGCGCTTCCTCGGCGGCGTGGAGTTCGGCAAGGACGTCACGCGCGAGACGCTGCTGGACTGCTACGACGCGGTGATCTACGCGACCGGCGCGATGATCGACCGTCACCTGGGCATCCCGGGTGAGGACCTGGTCGGCAGCGTCGCCGCGACCGACTTCGTCAACTGGTACTGCGGCCACCCCGACGCGACGAACCTCGCGCTGGACCTGTCGGCGGACGCCGTCGCGGTCATCGGCGTCGGCAACGTCGCCGTCGACGTCGTACGGGTGCTCGCCAAGACCGCCGGCGAACTGCGCGCCACGGACGTGCCCGATCCGGTCCTCACCCTGCTCGGCGGCAGCGGTGTGCGCCACATCCACATGATCGGGCGGCGGGGGCCGGCGCAGGCCAAGTTCACCACCAAAGAGCTGCGCGAGCTCGGCGCGCTGCCGGGCGCCGAGGTGCACGTCCGCGAGGAGGACCTGCGGCTCGATCCGGCGAGCGCCGCGCTGGCCGAGTCGGACCGGCACGTACGCGCCAACCTCGCGGTCATGCGCGAGTGGGCCGGCCGTCCGGCCGGTGATCTGCCGCGCCGCCTCGACCTGCGGTTCTGGCTGCGCCCGGTGGAGATCCTGGGCACCGGCCGGGTCGAGGGACTGCGGCTGGAGCGCACCACGCTCAATGCCGAGGGCCGGGTCGTGGGCACCGGGGAGTTCGAGACGCTGCCCGTGGGCCTGGTGCTGCGCTCGGTCGGGTACCAGAGCGTGCCCCTGCCCGGAGTGCCGTTCGACGCGCGGGCGTACGTCGTGCCGAATGAGGGCGGCCGGGTCCTCGGCGAGGACGGCACGCCGTTGCCGGGGGAGTACGTCGCGGGCTGGATCAAGCGCGGCCCCACCGGAGTGATCGGCACCAACAAGGCCGACGCGGCGGAGACCGTCCGTGCCCTGCTCGCCGACCATGCCGGACGCCCACGGGAGCGGCGGTCGATCGAGACGCTGCTGGAGTCGCGGGGCGTGCGGGCCGTGACGTACGAGGACTGGCTCGGCATCGACGCGGGTGAGATCGAGCTGGCGCGCATGCTCGACCGCGGCGAACGCGTGAAGCTGTCCGGCTGGGAGGCCCTGCGCCGGGCGTACGGGCATGACTCCCGAGGCTGACTTCCAGAAAGCGTCGATCACGTCCTTAGACGCGCGATTCGCCGGTTTGGTTGCACTTCACCTGCCGATATGGCCATAGCTTGCCAGTATGTCTCGTTGATCGGTGATTTCCCTGTTCGCGCCGCTAGCGTGCTGCGCTGAAACGTCGTGGCGACGCTCCGGCCACCTTCGACCGACGCCACGCACTTCTCTAAGGGGAAATCGAATGAACATCGCACGACTGGGGGCAGTCGGCGGGGCGGTCGCCATCGTCGCCGTGGGCGCGGCGGGACCGGCGTTCGCGACGGGCACGCCGGCGCCGGGCTCGGGGGGCGGCTTCACCAAGGACACGCCGTCGGCGTCGGCGAAGCCGACGGGCAAGGCGCCCTCCGCCGACGTGACGCCGAAGTCCTTCTTCGGCGGGGACACCCTGACCTTCACGGTCGAGAACTGCGCGGTCGTGCCGACGATCGTGGACGTGGACCACCTCTTCGTCACCGCCCGCCCCTTCACGCCGACGGGCACCGAGGGCGGCTACGCGGCCAAGGAGACCACGCGCAAGAACCTGGTCGAGGGCAGGCAGTACAAGGTCGAGGTCCACTGCGGGCGCTGGAGCGACACGTTCACCACCCGGCCGCACAAGCGGCCGACGCCCACCCCGACGCCGACCTCCTCCGGCAGCCCGACCGGGCTGCCCAGCGGCGCCCCGCAGACCGGCGACGGTTCGAGCAACGGCGGCGGGAACACCGGCCTGATCGCCGGCGGAGTGGCCGTCGTGGCCGCCGGCATCGCGGGCGGCACCTTCCTCTACACCCGCCGGCGTTCGTCGGCTGGAGCCTGAGTGCTCCCTGAGCGGTACCGTGCCGGCCGTCACGTCGTGGGCGTGACGGCCGGCGCCCTGCTCGCGATCACCGCGGCCGGATGCGGGGGAGGCGGCGCGAAGCCGCCCGCGAAGGTGTGGACGCCCGCTCCGTCCGTGTCGAGCAGCACGCCGGCCGCGGCCCCGGCGAAGCCGCTGGCCCGCTCGGTACCCTCCCGGCTGCGCATCCCGAAGCTGCACGTCAGCTCGCCGATCATGAAGCTCGGCCTCAACCCCGACCACACGATCCAGGTGCCGCCGCTGAATCAGCCGAACACGACCGGCTGGTGGGACGGCGGCCCGACTCCCGGTGAGAAGGGCGCGTCGGTCATCCTGGGGCACAACGTCGGCAACGGCCGTCCCTCGGTGTTCGAGAAGCTGGGCACGCTGAAGCCCGGGGACACCGTTCAGGTGACGCGCGCCAACGGCAGCGTCGCCACCTTCCAGATCACCCGGCTCGAGCAGATCGCCAAGAGCCGTTTCCCGACGCAGAAGGTGTACGGCAGGCTGTCGTACCCGGGCATCCGCCTGATCACCTGCGGTGGCCGGTTCGACGCGTCGTGGGGGCACCACGTCGACAACATCATCGCGTACGGCAGGTTGGTGAACGGCACCTGAGCGAACGGCCCGGGCGGCACCGCCGGCGAGACGACGGGGGCGGGGTACCGACGGCGGAGGCCACGGTCCCCGATCTCGGCCTGCCCGCGATCGACGCGACCGCCCCCGACCTCGGCACGTACACCGACGCGGGCTGGACTTCTCCGGGCCCGCCGGTGACGCGACGCCGCCGGCGCTCGAACGTCCTCGTCGCGGGCGGCACGGTCGTCGTGGTGGGCGCGGGCGTGACGATGATCGCCCTCGGCTGGAACGGCGGCGGCCCGCCGCAGCCGCCGAAGACGACCTCGATCAACGCGCCGGAACCGGTGGTGAAGGCGCGGCCGATGAGCCGGGCGCTGCCGGTGCGCATCACCATCCCGCGCATCCACGTGAACGCCCCGATCGAACCGCTCGGCCAGAACGCCGACGGCACGGTCGAGGTCCCGGCGCTGAGCCGCCCGAACCTCGCGGGCTGGTACAAGTACGGCCCGACGCCCGGCCAGAAGGGCGCGGCGGTCGTGCTGGGCCATGTCGACGCCCACCGCCGGCAGGCGGTGTTCTTCCGGCTCGGCAGCCTGCGCCGCGGCGACCGCATCCACGTGACGCGCACGGGCGGCAGCGTGGCGACGTTCACCGTCGACGGCGTCGTGCCGGTCGCCAAGGACCGGTTCCCCACACAGAGCGTGTACGGGAAGACCGGGTACGCGGCGCTGCGCGTCATCACGTGCGGCGGCGAGTACGACAAGAAGACGATGCACTACCTGGGCAACATCATCGTCTACGCCCACCTAGTGCACTGACCGCCGGTGGCAGGGGGAACAACAGGCGCTCCACTGTTGCAGAGGTACGGGGTGGTCTCCGGGCGACGCCGCCAGGCGAGACGTTCCTGCTGGACGCCGCCTGCCGGGCCGGCGGCGGCTTCTATTCCGGCGCGACCGAGGCCGAAGATGCCGAGTCGCCGCGCCGGATCAGCGCCGCGCTCACGGCTCATGCGCGGCCCGCCAGCCCCTACCCTTCGCGAACTGGTACGAGGCCGTCGATGCGCTCCTCGCGCTCGGCGCCGAGCGGCCCGTGCCGGTCGTGATCGATGAGTTTCCCTACCTCGCCAAGAGCAACCCCGAGCTGCCGTCGATCGTTCAGGAGGCGCTGCGCCCGCTGCGCGAGCAGCGCACCGCCTCCCGAGCCCGCCTGCTGCTGTGCGGCCCCGCCCTGTCGTTCATGGGCGGACTGCTGCCCGCAAGCGCCCCGCTGCGTGGGCGGGCAGGGCTCGAGCTGGTCGTCCGCACCCCTCGACCACCGGCTCGCCGCCGACTTGTGGGGGATCACCGATCCCCATTCGGCCCTCCAGGTCAACGCGATCGTCGGCGGAACGCCCGCCTACCGGCGCGAGTTCGTCCGTGGCGACGCCCCGCGTGGTCCGGAGGCCTTCGACGACCGGGTCGTACGAACCGTCCTCAACCCCGATTTTCCGCGAGGCCCGCTACCTGCTCGCGGAGGAGCCGGACCTGCGCGACACCGCCCTGTACCTGTCCGTCCTGGGCGCGGTCGCCGACGGCCACTGACATCGCACACCCCATCAACGTCCTGGAGGCCGCAGGGCCGCCGTATCGGGACGCGGACGTCTTCCGCGACCACCGGGCCCACCCATCGCATCGCGGAGCCGCTGATCAGCTTCTACCACGCCATCATGCGGCCTGTCTGGGACCGGCTGGAGTGCCCGCGCAACACCGCTCGGGTCTGTCACGCCGGCCGTCGCCGGTTCTCGAGCAGCGTCCTCGGTCCGCACTTCGAGCAGGTCTGCCGGGACCGGGCCCTGCACCACGCCGATCCCGGGTCGCTCGGAGGCCTGCCCTCCCGCGTCGTCCACGACCCCGGGACACGTACGGGCCACGAGGTCGACGTGGCCGTCATCGGCGTCGCGGAACCGATCTGAACCGTTCTCCGGGCGCGGCCGGGGTGCATGCGCCGGTCGGGTCAGCCGATCGCGTGAAGGGCGCCGCCGGAGCGGAGCAGGCGTTCCATGGCCTGCTCGGTCGCCTCGTCGGCGGGCAGGAGGACGACCAGCTCCTGCGCGTCGGTGGGCGGCAGCTCCAAGCGTTCTCGCTCCCAGCGCAGCTCTTGCCCCGTGGGGTGGTTGAGCCGAAGCGGGACCTGCGGCGGGGGCAGGTGGCGGCTGATCCGCCGGGTGAACTCCTGCCCGGCGAGCGGGGCGAGTTCGGCCTTGAACCACTCGGAGGCCTCCGCGGACGGTCCGAGCCACAGGTCGAAGGCCTGTTCGTCGGCCACCTGGTCCCAGTCGGCGAAGAACGTCCGGGCCCGCGGGTCGGTGAAGACGTAGCGCGTGAGGTTCGGCTCCCGGGTCTCCAGCAGTCCGCTTTCGCGCATCACCGACGCGAACCCGCCGGTGTGCGCGAGCACGTCGCCGAGGCGGTTGGTGACGAACGCGACCGCGGGCTCGAGGAGCCGGAGGGTCGCCAGCACGGTCGGCCGGACGTGGCGGCTGGGCGGTGCCGCCGGCCGGTGCCCGGCGCAGGCCCCGCCGGTGATCTTGGCGAGGTAGCGCAGGTGGCCGCGCTCGGCGGCGTCCAGGCTCAGCGCGTCGGCAAGGGCGTTGAGCACGGCGGGGGACGGGTTGCGGTCCCGTCCCTGCTCGATGCGGGTGAGGTATTCGACGCTGATCCCGGCGCGCGTGGCCAGATCCGAGCGCCGCAGCCCCGGGGCGCGCCGGCGGCCGTGCTCGGGGAGCCCGAACGACGCGGGCTGGATGCTGTCGCGCTTGGCGCGGACGAAGTCGCCCAGTGGCGTGCCCATGGCCGGAGTCTAGGGCCGCCCGAATCCCGTTGTCCCGGGCGCAGCGTGGCCCTGTGGGGGCCGGTCTGCGGCCGGTCTGGTCGCCGCCCCGGCGGCGGTGGACCGTGGAGCACATGAGCGAGAAGCACACGTTGGTCATCATCGTCGGGAGCGTCCGCGAAGGCCGGTTCGGGCCCGTCGCCGCCTCCTGGGTCGCCGAACAGGCGCGCGCACACGGCGGGTTCGACGTCGAGGTCGTCGACCTCGCCGACGTCGAGATCCCGCTGTCGTTGCCGGCGGCGCCGCCGAAGTTCGCCGGCGACTCCTACCCGCGCCCCGAGGCGATGGCGCCCCTGACCTCCCGCCTGGAGGAGGCGGATGCGTTCATCCTGGTCACGCCCGAGTACAACCACAGCTACCCGGCCTCTTTGAAGGCCGCCATCGACTGGCATTTCACCCAGTGGACGGCGAAGCCCGTGGCCTTCGTCAGCTACGGCGGCGTGGCCGGAGGCCGTCACGCCGTCCTCCACCTGGAGAACGTCCTCACCGAACTGCACGCGGTGACCATCCGCGACGGCCTGGCGTTCCCGAACTACTTCACCTCGTGGCAGGACGGGCGGCCGCTGGATCCCGAGGCGCCCGGGTACGCCAAGGTCGTGCTGGACCAGCTCGCCTGGTGGGCCGCCGCCCTGAGCGCGGCACGCGACGCGACTCCGTACCCGGCCTGACATGAGTTCCTGAAGAGAGTCCCCGGATGGCCGCCGGGGACTCTCACCCGGTCTGCTACGCCAGAGAGGCGACGCCACGGTCGAGGAAGCGGGAGCCGGTCACGCGCTCCGCGACGCCCGTGCGGTCCAGGTACGGCGTCACGCCGCCCAGGTGGAACGGCCAGCCCGCGCCCAGGATCATGCACAGGTCGATGTCCTGGGGAGCCGCGACGACGCCCTCGTCCAGCATGATGCGGATCTCTTCCGCCAGCGCGCCGAGGGCCCGCTCGAGCACCTGCTCCTCCGTGGACGGCGACGTGCCGCCCGCGAAGATCTCCACGGCCTCCGGGTCGAGCGTCAGGTCCGGCCGGTACACCCCGGGCTTGCCGGCCGCGACCAGCTTCGCCAGCTTGCCCGACAGCGGGAAGCGGTCCGGGAACGCCTCGTGCAGCGTCTCGTTCACGTGCAGCGCGATCGCCGGGCCGACCAGCCCCATCAGGATGAACGGCGGCATCGGCAGGCCCAGGGGCGCCGCCGCGCGCTCGGCCACGTCGATCGGCGTGCCCTCCTCCACGGTCTGCACGATCTCGGCGAGCATCCGCAGCAGGACGCGGTTGACCACGAAGGCCGGGGCGTCCTTGACCAGCACGCAGGACTTCTTCAGCGCCTTGCCGGTCGCGAACGCCGTGGCCAGCGTCGCGTCGTCGGTCTGCTCACCGCGCACGATCTCCAGCAGCGGCAGCACCGCGACCGGGTTGAAGAAGTGGAACCCGACGACCCGTTCCGGGTGCCGCAGCTTGGCCGCCATCTCCGACACCGACAGCGACGAGGTGTTCGTCGCCAGCACGCACTCGGGCGAGACCACGGCCTCCACCTCGGCGAAGACCTGCTGCTTGACGCCCATCTCCTCGAAGACGGCCTCGATGACGAAGTCGGCGTCCGCGAACGCGTCCTTGGTCAGCGAGCCGGTCACCAGGCCCTTCAGCCTGGCGGCCTCGTCGGCGGAGATCCGCCCCTTGCCGAGCAGCTTGTCCACCTCGGCGTGCACGTACGCCACGCCCTTGCCGAGCCGCTCCCGATCGAGGTCGGTCAGCACCACCGGCACACCGAGCCGGCGGGCGAACAGCAGGCCGAGCTGGGAGGCCATCAGCCCGGCGCCGACGACGCCGACCTTCGTCACCGGGCGGGCCAGGGCCTTGTCCGGGGCGCCGGCCGGGCGCTTGGCCCGCTTCTGCACCAGGTCGAAGGCGTAGAGCCCGGAACGCAGCTCGTCGCTCATGATCAGGTCGGCGAGCGCGTCGTCCTCGGCCGCGAACCCCTCGTCGCGCGTGCGGTCCTTGGCCGCCGCCACCAGGTCCAGGGCCCGCACCGGGGCGGGCGCCGCGCCGTGCAGCCTGCCCTCGACCCGCCAGCGAGCCTGGGCGATCGCCTCGTCCCACGCCGCGCCCGTGTCGACCGGCGCGCGCTCGACCGTCACCTCGCCGGTCAGCACGCGGGCCGCCCAGCGCAGCGACTCCTCCAGGAAGTCGGCCGGCTCGAACATCGCGTCGGCGATACCGAGCTCGTAGGCCTGCGGACCGCGCAGCATCTTGTTCTGGTTCAGCGGGTTGTCGACGATGACCTTGAGGGCGTTCTCCGCGCCGATCAGGCGCGGCAGCAGGTACGTGCCGCCCCAGCCGGGCACCAGCCCGAGGAAGCACTCCGGCAGCGCGACCGCGGGCACGCCCGAGGAGATCGTCCGGTATGCGCAGTGCAGCGCCACCTCGACGCCGCCGCCCATCGCCGCGCCGTTCACGAACGCGAACGAGGGGACCGCCAGCTCGCCCAGCCGGCGGAACACGGCGTGTCCCAGCCGCGCGATCTCCAGCGCCTGCTCGCGATCGGTGATCAGCGGCACGCCGTTCAGGTCGGCGCCGACCGCGAAGATGAACGGCTTGCCGGTCACGCCGACGGCCACGAGGTCGTCACGGGCCGCGACCGAGTCCAGGGCGGCGTTCAGCTCCGTCAGGCCGCCCGGCCCGAACGTGTTCGGCTTCGTGTGGTCGAACCCGTTGTCAAGCGTGATCAGCGCCATCGTGCCCGCACCGTACGGCAACTCGACGTCCCGTACGTGGGCGTGCGTCACGACCTCATCGGAGAAGATCTCGGTAACACTCATCGCACAGCCTCTCTGCCTACGGGTCGCTCCCGCTCCTCACTCACTGCGCGGGCGGGCTCGTTCCTCACCCGCCCGCCCACTCCGTTCGCTCGTCACACTCGCTCCCAGAGCACCGTGCCGCCCATGCCCATGCCCACGCACATCGTGGTGAGGCCGTAGCGCACGTCCGGGCGCTCGGCGAAGTGGCGGGAGAGCTGCGTCATCAGGCGTACGCCCGAAGAGGCGAGCGGGTGGCCGATGGCGATCGCGCCGCCCCAGGGGTTCACGCGCGGGTCGTCGTCGGCGATCTTGAAGTGGTCGAGGAAGGCGAGCACCTGCACCGCGAACGCCTCGTTGATCTCGATCAGGCCGATGTCGTCCATGGTCAGCGAGTTGCGCGCGAGCAGCTTCTCGGTGGCGGGGACCGGCCCGATCCCCATGACCTCCGGCTCGACGCCGGCGAACGAGTAGTCGACGAGCCGCATCCGCGCGGTGAGGCCCAGCTCGGCGGCGACCTCCTCGGCCGCGACGATGCAGCCCGTGGCGCCGTCGTTGAGCCCGGCGGCGTTGCCGGCCGTGACGTGGCCGTGCGGGCGGAACGGCGTCTTCAGCCCGGCCAGGTCCTCCAGGGTCGTGCCGGGACGCGGCGGCTCGTCGCGCGTCGCGAGGCCATAACCCTTCTCGGCGGACCGGATCGCCATCGGCACCAGGTCCTGCTGGAACCGGCCGGCCTCGTACGCCTCGGCGACCTTCTGCTGGCTCCGCACCGCGTACGCGTCGGCGCGCTCCTTGGTGATCTGCGGGTACCGGTCGTGCAGGTTCTCCGCGGTCATGCCCATGACCAGCGCGGACCCGTCGACGAGCTTCTCGGACAGGAACCGCGGGTTGGGGTCGACGCCCTCGCCCATGGGGTGCCGGCCCATGTGCTCGACCCCGCCGGCGACGGCCACGTCGTACGCGCCGAAGGCGATGCCGCCGGCGACCGACGTGACGGCGGTCATCGCGCCGGCGCACATGCGGTCGATGGCGTACCCGGGGACGCTCTTGGGCAGTCCGGCCAGCACCGCGGCCGAGCGGCCGATGGTGAGGCCCTGGTCGCCGGTCTGGGTGGTCGCCGCGATGGCGACCTCGTCGATGCGCTCGGCGGGCAGCGAGGGGTTGCGCCTCCGCAGCTCGCGGATCACCCGGACGATGAGGTCGTCGGCGCGGGTCTCGGCGTACAGCCCCTTGGGGCCGGCCTTGCCGAACGGCGTGCGTACGCCGTCGACGAAGACCACGTCACGCGCGATACGAGGCACGGTCGGTCCTCCTTCTGATGCGGTGCTGATGGGTTCTTCCGCCTATAGGTTACTCGTCAGTAACAGCAGACGTGAAAGCGGGTCTTGCTGGAGACGTGTCCCCGCCGTAGCCTGACCGGAATCACGGGATCGCAGGGAGTGACACGTCAGTGGTGCACGCCAGACCGGAGTATCGCTCCGGCCCCGGACGCTGGGCGGGTCAGGCCCTCAACGTTCCGCTCACCATGGCGAAAAGGGGCCTGTTGTGGCCGTGGCGGCCACTGCGCGCCACCCGCCAGCTCACCGCCCTGCTGCACTGGGGCACCACGCTGGCCGGCGGCCTGGCCGCCGCGGCGGCGCGCGACCCCGACCGTACGGCCCTGGTGGACGAGAAGGGCGAGCTGAGCTACGCCGAGTTGCACGAGCGCACCGACCGGCTCGCCGTCGCGCTGATCCCCGACTGCCGCGGCCGCCGCCTGGGGGTCGCCGTGCTGTGCCGCAACCACCGTGGCCTGGTCGAGTCGCTGATCGCCTGCAGCAAGCGCGGGGCCGAGGTCGTGCTCCTGGGCACCGGGCTCGGGCCCGGGCAGCTCAACAGTGTGATGCGCGAGCTGTGGGCCGACATCGTCATCGCCGACGCGGAGTTCGCCGACGTGCTGCCCCGCGGCGGGCGCCGGTTCACGAAGGTCACCGCCTGGGCCGAGGAGGGCGCCCGGCGCCGCTCCGGACCCACCGTCGAGGAACTCATCGAGGCGACGCCCGCGCCCGCTCTCGAGCCGCCGCCGATCCAGGGGCGCGTCGTCTTCCTCAGCTCCGGCACATCCGGGCGGCCGAAGGGCGCGCGCCGCCCGCCGCGCCCGGGGTTCGTGCCGCTCACCGCCATGCTGTCGCGCACCCCGCTGCGCGTCGGCGACCGGATGCTCATCGAGGCGCCCCTGTTCCACGCGTGGGGCTACTCCTCGTTCCAGCTCGCCCTGGCGATGCGGGGCACCGTCGTGCTCGGGCGGCGCTTCGACCCCGAGCGGACGCTGGCGACGATCCAGGAACGCTCCTGCACCACGCTGATCACCGTACCGATCATGTTGCAGCGCCTCCTGGCCCTGCCGGAGCGCACGCGCGCGGCGTACGACACCTCCTCGCTGCGCGTCACCGCGGTCAGCGGCTCACGGCTGCCGGGCGACCTGGCCACGGCCTTCATGGACGCCTTCTCGACGGAGCTGTGCAACGTCTACGGCTCCACCGAGGCGGGCTGGGTGAGCATCGCCACCGCCGCCGATCTGCGCGCGCATCCGGACACCGCGGGCCGGCCGGCGAGCGGCGCCCGAGTGGCGATCCTGGACGCCGAGGGACGCCCCGTGCCGCGCGGCGCCACCGGCCGGATCTACGTCGCGGGCGGCACGCGCTTCGAGGGCTACACCGGCGGCGTGCCGGCGGAGACCCGTGACGGCATGCTCTTCATGGGCGACGTCGGCCACCTCGACGACGAGGGGCTGCTCTACATCGACGGCCGCGCCGACGAGATGATCGTCTCCGGCGGGGAGAACGTCTACCCGGCCGCCGCCGAGGACGTGATCGCCCGGCTGCCGCAGGTGCGCGAGGTCGCGGTGACCGGGGTGGCGGACGAGGAGTACGGCGAGCGGCTCGCGGCCTACATCGTCACGGAGCCGGGCGAGCGGCTCGACGCCGACACCGTCCGCGGGCACGTCCGCGAACGGCTGGCCCGGTGCGCCGTGCCGCGCGACGTCCACTTCCGCGCGGACCTGCCCCGCAACGCGATGGGCAAGGTCGTGCCGCACCGGCTTCCCGAGGCCGCGGGGGCCTGACGGTTCGCTCGTACGGGGGTGAACGGCCGGCCCCGTACGCGGTGCCGTGCGACGTCCGCTTCCGTGCTGACCTGTCCCGCGATGCGATGGGCGGTCGTGCCGCACCGGCTTCCCGAGGCCGCGGGGGCTCCGCGACGCGTTCGTCCACGGCACCGCCGACGCGGGCTCACGATCCGTACGTGGAGGCCGGGCCGATCGCCCGAGACGGCGCCGGCCGCGGTCAGCCGCCCGCGCCGGCGGTCTGCTTCTGCGGCGTGGCCGCGACCTGCGGCTTGGCCGGGCGCAGGAAGAAGAACATCACCGGGATGATGTAGACCACCCATGCGATCGCCTGGGCGATGGTGACCTGCGGGGTCAGGTTGAACACGCCCTGCAGCGAGGTCTGCAGCCACTGGCCGACCTGGCCCAGGCCGGAGAACCAGGTGCTCGGCTCGAAGGCGAGAGTGGTCAGGCCGGGCAGGATCGAGGCCTCCTGCAGGTCGTGGAAGCCGTACCCGAAGACGCCGGCGGCCACGACGATCAGGGCCGCGCCGGTGATCGTGAAGAACTTCTTGAGGTTGAGCCGGAGCCCGCCCCGGTAGAGCAGGTAGCCGAGCAGCGCCGCGGTGAGCAGGCCGAGCACGGCGCCGACGATCGGCTCGGTGGAGTTGTTCGCGTTGCTGATGTTGGTCCACAGGAACAGGGCGGTCTCCAGCCCCTCCCGGCCGACGGCCAGGAACGCGACCGCGAACAGCGCCCCGCGGCCCATCGACAGCGCGCCCTGCAGCTTGCCCTCCAACTCGGCCTTCATGAACCGTGCCGTACGGCGCATCCAAAAGACCATCCAGGTCACGAGCCCGACCGCGATGATCGACAGGATGCCGCCGAAGGACTCCTGCGTCTTGAACTGCATCTCTCCGGAGGCGACGCTCAGCACGACGCCGAAGCCGATGGCGAGCGCGATGGCGGTGCCCACGCCTCCCCAGACCGGTGCCAGCGCGGCGCGGTTGCCCGACTTCACCAGATATGCGATCAGGATGCTGACGACGAGTGAGGCCTCGAGTCCTTCACGCAGGCCGATGAGGTAGTTGCCGAGCAACAAGGGGGCGCACCTCCTCCAGGGGGCTCCAGGACCGGAGCCGGACGTTCGGGCCTAGGTCATTAGGTAAACCTAACCTAATCGCGATTCTCCGGCTCGGGAGGGGGCGACGCAAGCCCGTGGCCTGTGACGTTTGCGGGTAGGTCGCCGGGAGTGCTGGCAGATGATCCATTTGGCGATGCATTGCCCTTGATTTGGTGGGGCCAGATGTACCCCAAGTGCCTCTAGAGGGCATAGCGTTTGACATGTGGAGTTTCGGGACGTGATGACTCGCCGTCGGATGCTCGCTCTGGGCGCCGCCGGCCTCGGGGCGCTCGCCGTGGGCGACGATGGCCGGGTAACGCCCCTCCCCGCCCGGCCCTTAGCGCAGGGACCGCCGCCGATCCGGCCGGTCAAGAGAAAACGGCCCAAGCCCGGCCCGCGGCCGGGCGTCGTACCTCCGCCTCACGCCCCGGTGCCCGCGCGTACCGACGCGGTACACCGGGTGCACGACCTGTTCCCGACGGCCCCGCCGAACGCCGTGGCGCTGACCATCGACGACGGCCCTCAGCCGGAGTGGACGCCGAAGATGCTCGACCTGCTGGCCGAGTTCGAGGTGAAGGCGACCTTCTCGCTCATCGGCATCCAGGTGAAGCAGTTCCCGAAGCTGGCGGAACGCATCGTCCAGGCGGGCCACCAGCTGTGCAACCACACGATGACCCACCCGCTCTACATCGCCTCGATGTCGAGGAAGAAGGTCGACGCCGAGATCACCGAGGCGCACGTGCGCATCGGCGAGGCGACCGGGGTCGCGCCGAAGTTCTTCCGCTCGCCCGGCGGTGCCTGGTCGCACGCGGTGTTCCACTCGGCGGCCCGGCACGGCATGATCCCCATCGACTGGGACATCGACCCGCGCGACTGGGCGCGTCCGGGCACCGGGCACATCAAGCGCGCGATGCTGAAGGCCAAGGGCGGCGACATCCTGCTCTGCCACGACGGCGGCGGCGACCGTTCGGAGACCATCAAGGCCCTGCGCAAGGTCATCCCCGAGCTGAAGAAGCGCGGCCTGACCTTCGTGTCCCTGTGAGCGTGCGCCGCTGAGACCGGCCTCACCCCGGGCGTACGAGGCCGTCGCTGGTGAGGTGTTTGACCTGCCTCATCACCGGGACCGTCTCGACCTGGACGATGCCGTCGAGCGGGGAGAGGCTGCGGGTGAGGTAGCGGTAGAGGTCGTCGGCGGTCCGGCAGATCAGCGCCGCGACGATGTTGGCGCGCCCGGTCGTGACGGCGGCGAACGCGACCTCGGCGTGGCCGGCCAGCTCGGCAGCCACGGGTTCGAGCCGGGCGGGCGTGACGGAGAGCCACAGCAGCGTGGTCGAGTGATAGCCGAGCACGGCGGGGTCGAGCTGGAGGTCGAAGTAGAGCAGCCCGGCGTCGCGGAGCCGCTGGACCCGGCGCCGGACGCTGGACTCGGTGACTGCGGCGATCCGGCTGAGGGCCGCGCTGCCGGTGCGGCCGTCGCGGGAGAGCGCCTCCAGCAGCAGGTGGTCGACGCGGTCGGGGGTGACCGGGTCGCCGGACGGGACCGGCGGGCGCAGCGCCGCGACCTGCTCGGAGCTCAACGCGTCGAGCTTGGCGTACCACCCGCTGCGACCGCCGAAGATCAGGTGCAGAAGCTGATGGGCCCGCACCGCGACGACCCGTGGGGTCTGCGGAAGCCTGCGCAGCAGGGGAGTCTCCGACATGTCGCCCGGCCCCTCGGCGACGCAGATCACCTCGGTACCGCCGGACGCCAGCGCGACGAATGAGGCGTCGGCGCGGCGGGCCACGGCCTGAGCGATCGTGACGGCGGCGTCGGGCGTGCTGCTGAGCCGCACCATCCATCGGACTCTGTCGCGAGGCGGGTCGGTCCGCCCGATGACGCGCAGGCCTCCGGGCTCGCGCAGGCGGGCGTAGCGCCGGGCGACCGTCTGGGGCGAGGTGCCGAGAACGGCCGCGAGCGTGCTGAACGGCGCGCGGCCGTCGAGCTGGAGGGCATGGACGAGTCGCGCGTCCAGGTCGTCGGTCACGGAGTGAACCGGCATCGCAACCTCGGTCATGGATGAATCAAGCGTGGCCGAAGGAAATTCTGGTCGCCACCGGTGACGGATCGCAACCCTGGACCTGCATGCGGACCGGCATACGGACCGGCATACGGACCGGCATGCGGACCTGCATACGGACCGGCGTACGGATCGAAGGAGGCAACGATGTGGGATGTCGTCGTGGTGGGAGGCGGCCCGGTCGGGCTGTTGCTGGCCGCCGAGGTACGCGGTGCGGGAGCCTCGGTGGTGGTCCTGGAACAGGGCGACGGGAAGGAGCCGGCTCCGGACGAGGACGGCGACCGCGGCCTGCAGGCCGGGACGCTGCGGATGCTCGCCGAGCGGGGACTGCTGGAGGAGGTGCTGCGCCGCGCCGAGGCGACGGACGGGCCGGCGATCGCCGACTTCGACGGCGACCCGGGTGACGGCGCGCCGGCCGACATCGCCGAACTGGTGCGCAGCTGGGGTTCGCGGCGGCTGAAGGGCCACTTCGCGATGCTCCCGCTGCTGGACCGGGACGGCACGCTGGACGACGTGCCGGTCCAGCGTGAGGTGTGGCAGGGCAGGCTCGTGGCGGTTCTGGCGGACCACGCCCGTCGCCTCGGCGTCGAGATCCGCCACCACTGCGAGGTCGTCGAGGTGCGCGACACCGGCACGGAGGTCCACGCGTCGCTGGCGGACGGCAGCCGGGTGACCGGGCGATGGGGCGCGGGCTGTGACGGGGCGCGCGGCGTGGTCGGCCGCGCGCCGGGGTTCGCCTTCGACGACGTGGACCCGGCGATGGTGGTGCTGATGGGCGAACCGACGCTGGAGGGCCCCGCGCTCCTCACGCCCGGCGTGCACCGCACTCCGGGCGGGATCATGTTCGTCAACCCGCCGCCGGGCGAACTCGTGGTCGCCGAGTTCGGCCGCCCCGCCGAAGCGTGGCGAGGCCCGGTCACGACCGAGGAGTTCACCGCCGCGCTCCGCCGGGTCAGCGGGTCACCGGACGTCCGCGTCGCGGATCTGCGCCGCGCGGTCCGGGTCACCGACCACACCCGGCTCGCCCGCGACTACCGCTCCGGACGCCTCCTCCTCGCCGGAGACGCCGCACACCTGCACTCCCCGATGGGCGGACAGGGCCTCAACCTGGGGCTGCACGACGCCATGGACCTCGGAACACCGCTGGCCGCCGTGGCGACCGGCCGGTCGGCCGAGCCCGTGCTGAACGGCTACACCGAGCGACGCCACCCGATCGCCGCCCGGGTACTCCGCGACACCCGAGCACAGAGCGCCCTCCTCCGCACCGACCGACACAGCGCCGACCTCCGCGAGGTCATGGCCGAACTGATCGAACTCCCAGAGGTCAAACGACACCTGGCCGGCCTGGTGGCAGGAACCATCCGGTAGCCAGGTTGGTGCGGGCCCATCGGGAAGGACGCGGCTCGCGGGCTCACGGAGACGGGCGGGCAAGAGGGTGCGGGCTCATCAGGAAGGGCAGAGCCCGCAGGCTCACGAGGAAGGGCGGAGCGTGCGGGCGTACCAGACGTACGGCGAGGAGAGGTGGTCGATGGTGAAGTCCAGGCGTTCGAGCAGTCGCCGGGAGGCGAGGTTGGTCTCGTGCACCTCGGCGGTCACCCGGCGGCAATCGGAGAGGTTCGGTAGCCACTCGAGCAGGCCGCGGATCGCCTCGGTGCCGTAGCCGTTCGCCCGCCAGGCCGCGCCCATGCCGTATCCGATCTCCGTCGACCCGTCCGGGCCCGGTGCGTGTTTCAGGCCGCATTCGCCGATCACCATGTCGTGGTGGGCGATCAGCCAGGTCAGTGCGCCCGGGTCCGCGGCGGCGCGCATCGCCACGATCGGTGTCGACGACGTGGGCCAGTCGGTGCCGGCGCGTACGCCCGAGTAGTCGCCGTCCGCGAGGTCCCGTGCGGCATCGGGGGTCAGCGGCCGCAGCTCCAGCCGTGGGGTGCGGATCGCCTCGGAGACGGCCCCGGAGGGCGGTCCCTCAGGACTCACTCCCGGCCCTCTGAGGACTCACTCTTGGTCGCCAGCCTGACCAGCGCCTTGGCCAGTGGCTTCGCCGTCAGCTCCACCTGCCACGACCGGGCTCCGAGTGCGGTCAGCACGAGGCCGACCGAATCCTCGTTGATCGTCTCCGGCGGGCTCCATGCCAGCCGCCGTACGGTGTCGGGCTGGAGGAGGTTCTCCGTCGGCATGGTGTGCTCGTCGGCGAGGGCGGCGACCACGGCGCGGGTGGCGGTCAGGCGCTCGGCGGCGGCCGGGTCGCGCTCCGCCCAGCGGTGCGCGGGCGG
>NZ_JBHLZP010000094.1:0-21254 GCF_042429965.1 Actinoallomurus acaciae | reverse complement strand
TGGCCGCGCGCGGCGAGGTCCGAACGGTGGTGTCCCGCCGGGAGCGCCGCGAGCACGGCCGGAAGCTGGACGAACTGGCGGTCTACACCGGCCCGGTGGCCGACGCGCTGCGCAAGGCGGTACGGATGAAGCGCGCCGCCGCCGCGAGCGCGGCGAGCTGACCCCGATCGGGCCGTCGCCGCCGCCTGCGGCCAGATCGGGGTCTGGGACCGGCCCGCGGGGGAGTCAGTCCTCGGCGGGCAGCCGTTCGGCCTTGGCCTTCTGCCATCGTCCGATGAGGTCTTCCAGCTCTTCGGTGATGAACTCGAAGAACGCCAGAGAGGTGGCCATCCGCCGGCCGGCCGGAGTGTCGGCGCCGAGCACCTCGATTCCCTCGCGGGCGCTGCTGCTCCAGCGGCGGAGAATCTCGTCGCGGTTGACGATCGCCTCGTACCAGGAGTCGTTCTCGACCACGAAGACGTCACGCCGCGACCCCGGCTCGCGCTCGCGCCGGATCATGTTGAACTGGATCAGGAAGCGCACCGCGCCGGACACCGCCGCGGGGCTCACCTGGAGAAGCTCGGCGATCTCGGCGGCCGTGAGCCGCCCGGAGTCGGTGCCGTGCAGCACGGCGAAAACACGTGCGGGCATGCGCTGGAACCCGGCGTCGACCAGGGCGGACGCGAACCGCTCTATGAACTGCCGTACCGCCTCGGGATCCCGCTCTGCCACACCCCAACTCCTTAGTAGACGCAACGATCTTATACGTTTTTACTAGCTTCACGAAGTTGTGAAACTAGTGTACCTTCACGAGCATGACAGACGCCATATCCGTATCCGGCCTGGTGAAGAGCTTCGGCCGGACCCGTGCGCTGGACGGGCTGGACCTCACCGTCCAGACGGGAGAGGTGCACGGCTTCCTGGGCCCGAACGGCGCCGGCAAGTCGACCACCATCCGTGTGTTGCTGGGGCTGCTCAGGGCGGACGCCGGCGAAGTGAGCCTGCTCGGCGGTGACCCCTGGCGCGACGTCGCCACGCTGCACCGCCGCATCGCGTACGTCCCCGGTGACGTCACCCTCTGGCCGAACCTGTCGGGCGGAGAGGTGATCGACCTGCTCGGGCGGCTACGCGGCGGGCAGGACGCCAAGCGGAAGGCCGAGCTGCTGGAGCGGTTCGAGCTCGACCCGCGCAAGAAGGGCCGGGCGTACTCCAAGGGGAACCGGCAGAAGGTCGCGCTGATCGCGGCGCTCGCCTCCGACGCCGAGCTGCTCATCTTCGACGAGCCGACCTCCGGGCTGGACCCGCTGATGGAGGAGGTCTTCCAGCGCTGCGTGCAGGAGGAGCGTGACAGCGGCCGTACCGTCCTGCTGTCGAGCCACATCCTGTCCGAGGTCGAGGCGCTGTGCGACCGGGTCAGCATCATCCGCAAGGGCCGTACGGTCGAGTCCGGCTCCCTGGCCGACCTGCGCCACCTCACCCGCACGTCGATCTCGGTCGAGCTGGCCAACCCCCCGAACGGCCTGGCCGACCTGCCCGGAGTGCACAACGCGAAGATCGAGGGCAGGCGTGTGAGCCTGGAGGTCGACACCTCCCGGCTGGACGGCGTGCTCACGCGGCTGACCGAGGCGGGGGTGCGGAGCCTGATCAGCCGGCCGCCGACGCTGGAGGAGCTGTTCCTCCGCCACTACGAGGACGAATCGGCGGCGACCACGTGAACGGGCTCGCGGGCACGGGTCTGCTCATCCGGCTGGCCTTCCGCCGCGACCGCGTCGCGGTGCCCTTCTGGATCTACTTCTTCGCCATCACCGCGATCGGCACGGCCTACAGCAGCCGGGCGGCCTTCAGCACGCTGGCCAAGCGCGTCGACTTCGCCGCGTCGGTGAACAAGAACCCCTCGATGCTGGCGCTGTACGGCCCCGTGCAGGACGCGGCCTCGGTCGGCTCGGTCAGCCTGTGGAAGGTCGGCGGGATCGCCTCCGCCCTCGTCGGCGTGTTCGGCCTCCTCCTCACCGTGCGGCACACGCGTGGCGACGAGGAGTCCGGCCGGCTCGAACTGGTGAGCGCCGGCGTCGTCGGGCGGTACGCCGCGCTCACCGCCGGACTGAGCACGGTGGTGACGGCCAATCTGGTGCTCGCGGTGCTCGTGAGCATCGGCCTTGTCGCGCTGGGTCTGCCCGCCGCCGGGTCGATCGCCTTCGCGCTCGGCTGGTTCGCGGTCGGCCTGATGTTCGTCGCCGTCGCGGCCGTGACCGCGCAGCTCACCACGACCTCCCGTACGGCGAGCGGGCTGGCCATCGCGTTCCTGGGCCTGTGCTACCTGATCCGCGCGGGCGGCGACGTGGGCGGCCACGACGGCCCGACCTGGCTGCTGTGGCTCTCGCCGTTCGGCTGGGTGTCCCACCTGCGGCCGTACGCGGGAGACGACTGGTGGGTGCTCCTCATCCCGGTCGTGTTCTCCGCCGTCTGCGTCGCGGTGGCGTTCACGCTCGTCGGGCGGCGGGACATCGGCGCCGGGCTGCTGCCCGACCGGCTCGGCCCGGCCGAGGCGGGCACCGGCCTGGGCGGTCCGCTCGGGCTCGCCTGGCGGCTCCAGCGCGGCTCGCTGCTGGCCTGGGCCGCCGGTTTCGCCGTGTACGGCGCGGCGATCGGCGGTGTGACGGAGAACGTCCAGGACATGGTCGGGGGCAAGAGCGGACGCGACGTGCTCGAAAAGCTCGGCGGCGGGCAGGGGATGGTCGACGCCTTCACGAACGTGACGATGGGCCTCATGGCGCTGTTCGCCTCGGCGTACGCGGTGCAGGCCGTGCTCCGGCTGCGTTCGGAGGAGACCAGCCACCTCGCCGAACCCATCCTGGCGACGAAGGTCGGCCGGGTCGGCTGGGCGGCGGGCCACATGCTGTTCGCCGTCGTCGGGCCCGCGGTCCTCATGGCCCTCGAAGGCGTCATCGTGGGCCTGGTCCACGGGCTGCGCGCCCACGACCTGAGCGGCCAGTTCCCCCGGATCTTCTGGGCCGCGATCGTGCAACTCCCGGCGGTCTGGGTCCTCGCCGGGATCACGGTGGCGCTGTTCGGCCTCGCGCCGCGGCTCGCCGTGGCGGCGTGGGGAGCGCTCGGGCTGTTCCTGCTGCTCGGCCAGCTCGGCCCGCTGCTGAAGCTCAGCCAGTGGGCGATGGACCTGTCGCCCTACACCCACGTGCCGAAGCTGCCGGGTGCGCCGATGCAGGCGACGCCGGTCGTGTGGCTGGTGGTCGTCGCGGTCCTGCTGACCGCGGCCGGGCTCGTCGGCTTCCGGCGGCGCGACCTGAGCTGAGTGCGGTTCGGACGGGCCGGTCGCGGGTGCGACCGGCCCGTCAGCGTACGGCGTTCCGCGCGGCGGCGATGAGCCGGGTCAGGGCGCCGTGCAGGTCCTCCAGCTCGGTGATCTCCATGCCGAGCCGCGACACGATGGCCGGCGGGATCTTCTCCGCCTCCGCGCGCAGCGCGCGACCCGCGTCGGTCAGCGTGACGGCCAGCACGCGCTCGTCGCCGCTGTCGCGCCCGCGCCGGATGAGACCACTGGCCTCCAGCCGCTTGAGCAGCGGAGACAGCGTGCCCGGGTCGAGCTGGAGCAGTCCGCTGAGCTCCTTCACCGACAGCGGCGACCGCTCCCAGAGCGCGAGCATCACCAGGTACTGCGGGTGGGTCAGGCCCATCGGCTCCAGCAGCGGCCGGTAGACCGCGATGACGTTGCGCGACGCCACCGCCAGCGCGAAGCAGACCTGGCGCTCGAGGGCGAGCGGGTCATCGATGTCGCGAACGTCACTCACGGAGACCTCCGAGTACGGCGGGATGGTCCCTAATATAGTTGGTGTACAAATCATTAGGGTACAAATTCGCTCGGAGGGCTCCATGGCGCGCAGGTCGTTCGAGGAGCGGATCGCCGCACGGCAGGCCGCTCAGGGGCCGCTCAAGGAGGGCCGCGTCTTCGAACACGGCCCGGCGAAGTTCCTGTTCGTGACACTCCTCGTCTTCGTCTTCGTGATCCATGTGGGCGGCCTCATCGTCATGATGGCGATGGGCATGCACTGAGATCGCCCTTTTCAGGTGCGGGCGGGTTCGACGGCACCGAACCACCGCCGCAGGGCGGTCCGGAGTGCCTCCATCTCCGTGTCATCCGGCCGGGGTGACGCGGACGCCCAGGCCACATGGCAGTCCGGCCGAAGGAGCAGGGCGGTGGGCGCGAGGGCCTGGGGGCGCGCGGTGACGACATCGACTCGGTCGTGCCGCAGGGCAAGCTTCTCCGCCAGCGACGCCTCCTCGGTCAGGTCGAGCAGCAGCGGGCGTGCGGTCCTGGTCAGCTCGGCCAGCCGGACCGGCCCGGCCGGGGTGTGCAGTTCCAGGTCCGGGGCGAACCGGCCGACCAGCGGATGCGTCTCGGGCCCGCCCATGTCGTAGCGGACATCGGCGCCTGCGGTGAGTTCGGCGAGGCGCCGCACGGTGCTCCGGTCGCGGAGCAGTTCGGCGAACAGTTGGCGCAGTCCGGTGACGTCACTGCCGGGGGCGATCAGGGCCGACTGCGCCTGCGCGTTCAAGACCATGCGGTGGGCGACCGGCCGCCGCTCCGTCTCGTAACCGTCCAGCAGCGCCGGCGGGGTGTTGCCGCGGAGCACGGCGGCGAGTTTCCAGCCGAGATTGACCGCGTCCTGCAGGCCGAGGTTGAGTCCGGGTCCTCCGCCCGTGGCGGCGTACACGTGGGCGGCATCACCGATCAGGAACACCCGGCCGGCGGAGAACCGTTCGGCGATGCGGGTGTTGCCGCCGGTGAGCCGGCGCAGCACGTACGGCCCTTCGCCGTCGGGCGGGCCGAGTGGCACGTGGGCGCCGAGCACGCGGCGAATGCTCGCCCGCAGCTCGTCGAGGCTCATCGGGGCGTCGGTCTCGGGCCGGTCCCACTCTGTGGTGCTGATCAGCGGAGGGTGGCCGGGCAGCGGTGCGTAGGAGAACCCGCCGTGCTCGGTGCGGTGGGGCAGGAACGGTGCGACGGCGCCGTAGCCGGGCACGTTCAGCGCACCGGTCGCGGGATCGACCCAGTCCGCCGGGACCGTCGCGTGCGCCGAGCGGACGGTCATCCGGTCGTAGGTGATGCCGGGGAATCCGATGCCGGAGAGCTTGCGCGTGGTGCTGTGCGCTCCATCCGCGCCGATGAGGTATCGGGCCCGCAGGTGGTACGCCCCGTCCGGGCCCGTGACGTCGATGGTGACCGCGTCGTCGCCTTGCGACAGGCCGACGAGCTCGTGTCCCGGTCGGATTTCCACGCCCAGTTCGACGGCGCGTTCGTGCAGGACCTGCACCATGCGTCGTTGCGGCACCGGCAGGGCGTAGACGGGGCTGTCCTCCAGCAGGCTCAGGTCCAGGCCCATCGCGCCGAACATGAAGTACCCGGAGTTCGGCCGCGGTGGTTCCGGGTCACCGCTGAGACGTTCGTACAGCCCCCGGCGGTCGACCATTCTCACGACCTGACCGAGCAGTCCGTTCGCCTTCGGTTCCTCGCTCGGCTCCGGCAGCCGCTCCAGCACGATCGGCCGGGCTCCCGCCAGGCTCAGTTCGCAGGCCAGCATCAGCCCGTTCGGACCGCCGCCGGCGATGACGACATCTGTGATCACGGGTTCTCCTCGTTCGCGCGGACAGGGGCGGTCGAGACGGACAGGGGCGGTCGAGATGGGCGCCAGGCTAGGGGAGAAAAATGCGTGCACGCAAGTTTGCGTGCACGCATTCATTTTGGGATGCTGGGATGGTGACGGCAAGACGGACGGGGCTGCGCGAGCAGAAGAAGCAGGCCACCCGGGAGGCATTGCGCGCGGCGGCACTGCGGCTGGCTCTCGAACGCGGACCGGACAACGTGCGCGTCGACGACATCGCCGAGGCCGCCGGCGTCTCAGCGAGGACCTACAACAACTACTTCTCCAGCCGCGAACAGGCGATCGTCGCCGCCGTCACCGCTGAACGAGAGGCGCGGGTCGCGGCGGCCGTGGCCGACCGGCCCGACGGCGTCGGCCTCGCCGACGCCGTCATCGAGGCGATCGTGGATCAGTACACCGCCTCGGGCGAGCCCGGTGGCGACGCGCTGCTGCTGATCACCACCCGACCCACCCTGCGCGACGCGTTCGTCGAGACCGCCACCGTGATCGAACATCCCCTCACCGACGCGATCGCCGAACGCCTCGGCGAGACCGAGCCGCACACCGCTCGCGTGCTCGCGGCGAGCGTGGCCGCCGCGGTTCGCGTCGCGCTCGAACAGTGGCTGCGGACGACCCCCGCGACCGGCGGGCTCGTCGTTCCGTCCGGCTCGCTGCCGGACCTGCTCCGGACCACGCTCGCACCGCTCACACCCGCACTCGACGCCGCCGAGCGGCGAGCACGTGTGGGGCCCTCGCCGTCATGATGGCGATGATCAGGGCCGCTCCGCCAGTTCGGTGACCGCCGTCCGCGCCGCCGCCAGCGACCGCTCCGCCACCGGCTGGAGGTGGGCCAGATCCGGCACGAGGTTCGCCAGGGTCATCTCGGCGTGCACGAACGCCAGGTCCTCCCCGGCCACACCGAGGTTGGTGAAGTAGGTCCGCAGGTAGGGCGTCTGGAAGTCGAACCCCTCGCGCGGAGTGCCCGGCCCGTACGCGCCGCCCCGCGCGGTGACGACGACGACCTTCGTGCCGCGCAGCAGGCTCTCCCCGCTGTCCGGGGCGGCGTACGCTCCCGGGAAGGTCACCCGGTCGATCCACGCCTTGAGCGAGGCCGACACCGAGAAGTTGTACATCGGGCCGCCGACCAGCACGGTGTCCGCCGCCAGCAGCTCATCGATCAGCGGCAGTGTCAGCGCCCACTCGCGTTCCTCCACCGCGCTCTCCACCAGCGACGGGACCTTGGCGGGGGAGACGTAGCCGTGCCGTTCCACCCGTCGGCCCAGTGCGCAGTAGGCCGGGGTGATCAGCGGTACGGGATCGGCGGCCAGGTCCCGGTACCGGTACTCGGCCCCGCCGTGCCGCTCCCGCCAGGTCCGCGCGAACAGCGAACTCAGCCGCCTGCTCACCGAGTCGCCGGAATGGCTGGAGTCCAGGTGCAGCAGGCCGCTCATGAGTCCTCCTTCGCCGGAGGAGCGATCTCGGCGCGCGGCTTGCTTCGCCCGCTCATCGGGCTCCCCCATAGGATGGGATGCGCCGCGTCGCGACATTCTCATAGCGGATCATCAGTGCTTTTCTCCTCTTCTCTTCGGTCACCGCTATGACGACGCCCGACGCGGAAAGGTGACCCATGGAGACTGACGTACGGCTGGCGGAGCGGTTCGACACCGACCGCGGCCATCTGCGGGCGGTCGCGTACCGCATGCTCGGCTCGCTCGACGAGGCCGACGACGCGATTCAGGAGACCTGGCTGCGGGCCTCCCGTACGGACATCGGCGAGATCGCCAACGTGACGGGCTGGCTGACCACGATCATCGGCCGGGTCTGCCTCGACATGCTCCGTACGCGGCGGCGCCGGGGAGAGGAGCTCACGGCCGAGCCGGTCTCGGCGACCCCGTCCGGCGCCGACCCGGAGGAGGAGGCGGTGCTGGCCGAGTCCGTCGGGCTCGCCCTCCTCGTCGTGCTCGACAGGCTCGGGCCCGCGGAACGGGTCGCGTTCGTCCTGCACGACCTGTTCGCCGTGCCGTTCACCGACATCGCCGCGATCCTGGAGCGGACGCAGGTGGCGGCCAAGAAGCTGGCGAGCCGCGCCCGGCAGAGGGTGCACGGCACGCCCGCCGTCCCCGCCGCCGACCTCGAACGGCAACGTGAGGTCGTGGGCGCCTTCCTCGCCGCCTCGCGCGCCGGTGACCTGGAGGCCCTTCTCGCGGTGCTGGCCCCGGACGTCGTACGGCGGACGGACCGCGTGGCGCCGGGCGGCGAGGGCGAGGTGCGGGGAGCGCGGCGGATCGCCGAGGAGACGCGTACGAACACGGCCAGGGCACGCGTCGCCGCCCTGGCGCTGGTGGACGGCGAGGTCGGCCTCGTCGTCGCTCCGCGCGGGCGGCTGCTGCTCATCCTGCGGATCGAGGTCGACGGCGACCGCGTGACGTCCGTCGACGTCATCGGCGACCCGGCGCGGCTGGGAGGATTCCGGATCGCCCTCGCTCAGGGCGCCGGGAGGTAGGGGGAAGGTACCCGGGATCCGCATCGAGGCGGTCCCGCTCCGCCGGGAGCAGGCCATTGCTAACCGGTGTCAAAGGCGCAGGCCAGAGGGTACCGGTACGTATACGCACCACTTACTCTTGTCGGGTGACAACATCTCCGGGCATCGGGCTTCCGGCGGAAGACCGGCTGCGGCAGATTCAGTCGATCACCGACGCGGCACTCTCCCTGATGGCGGGCGAAGACCTGCTGAATGAGCTCCTGGAGCGGGTGCGCGAGATCCTCGAGGTCGACACGGCGGTCGTCCTGCTGCTCGACCCGTCCGGCACGCAGCTCGTCGCGACCGTCGCCCGGGGGCTCGAGGAGGAGGTGCGCCAGAGCGCGGTCGTCCCCGTCGGCCAAGGCTTCGCCGGGCGGGTGGCGGCGGAGCGGACGCCCCTCCAGATCCAGACCGTCGACGCCGCGCACGTGGTCAACCCGCTGCTGGTGCAGCGCGGTCTGCGTTCGCTGCTCGGCGTTCCCCTCATGACCGGAGGCGACCTGCTGGGCGTGCTCCACATCGGCTCGTTCACTCCCCGGCGCTTCACCGACGCCGAGGTCGAGCTGCTGCGACTCGCCGCCGACCGGGCCGCGCAGGCGGCGCAGTCCCTGAGGTCGGGCGCGGAGCGCGCCGCGGCCGGGGCTCTCCAGCGAAGCCTGGTGCCCACCGCCCTTCCCGACATTCCCGGCGTCGAGATGGCGGCGCGCTACCGCCCGGGCATGTCCACGGTCGGCGGAGACTGGTACGACGTGTTCACCCTCCCCTCCGGTGAGCTGGGGGTGGTGATGGGCGATGTCGCCGGGCACGGGCTGAACGCCGCGGTGGTGATGGGCCGCATGCGCAGCGCCCTGCGGGCGTACTCGCTGGACACCGGCGACCCGGCGGCCGTCCTCGACAAGCTCGACCGCAAGATGCAGCACTTCGAACCCGGCGCCATCGCCACGGTGGTGTACGCCGTGTGCCATCCGCGGCTGGAGTGGGCGAAGATCGCCTCGGCCGGCCACTGGCCGCCGGTCCTGGCCGCCCCGGATCACCCCGCCACCACGATCGATCTGCCGCCCGGTGTCCTCATCGGAATCGACTCCGATCCTCACCGCGTGACGACCCCGGTGAAGGTCCCCCCTGGGGGATTGCTGTGCTTCTACACCGACGGGCTCATCGAGCGGCGGGACACCTCGATCGACACGAACATTCGCCGGCTGTGCGAATCGATCGTCCCCGGTCCCCCCGACGCGGTCTGTGCCGCGGTGATGGCGTCCCTCATCGGCCGCGAGATCGTCTCTGACGACGTCGCCCTGCTCACCATGCGTCGGCAACGCCCATGACGCCGGTGATCGGATGGTGCGGGCCTTCGGCGGCCCGCACCATCCGATCACCGGCTGAACGCTTCGATGCCCTTGCGCCAGGCGGTGTCGAGGTCGGCGTCGGGTGGGAAACGCCGGTTCAGCTCCAGCATGACCATGCCGTGCGCGAAGGCCCAGACGGCCCGTGCGCGTCCGTGGTCATCGCCGGTGGCGTCGAGGAGCGGCCTCGCGGCCGCCTCCTCGACGCCGGAAGCCAGCAGGTCGCGGCGCAAAGGCCGCTCGGCCATCAGTCGATAGAGGTTCGGCTGGCGGCGTGCGAAGTCGCGGTACGCGGCGGCGAGGGCGGCGATCGGGGCGTCGGACCGCTGGACGGCCCGCGCGAACAGTTCGGCCTGCTCCTCGAAGCCGACCGAGATCAGCGCCGCCTCCAGCGCCTGCTTGTCGCGGAGGTGCTCATAGATCGAGGAGGCGCGGATCCCGAGCCGGGCGGCGAGGCGGCGCATCGACAGCGCATCGGGGCCCTCTTGTTCGAGGAGCTGCCGCGCGGTCTGCACGATCTCCCGGGCTCGTGGGGTGAGCCGGCTCAGTGCGTGGGAAGCCATCCGTCCCGCCTTTCCAGCATGCCCTAACGGTGTTAGGTTAGCGTCCTAACACCGTTAGGGCGAAGGATGACGTCGATGCCTGCTCATGCCCCATCCACTCACGTCGAGGCCGCGCGGATCCGTGACCGCGTCGCGCGAATCCTGCTCGTCCTCGCCGCCGTCGGCGCCGTCGCCGCGGTGGCCGGTGCGGTGGGCACCGTCGCGGACGCCGGACCGGCGACACGGATGGTCGAGACCTGGCGCATGCTCGGCTTCGGTGTCTTCGCGGGCGTGTTCCTGCTGCTGGGCTACCGACCGCGGCTCTACGCCGGGATCTGGGAGCTCGCCATCCTCAACAAGCTCGGCCTGACCCTGGCCGCCCTGTCCTTCGGCGGCGGGATCGACGGCACCGGCGCGGTGCTGCTCGCCGACGGAGCGGTCACGCTCATCCTGCCGGCCGCCTATGTGCTCAGCCGGGGCTGGACGGCCTGGTCGACCGCGAGGGCCGCGGCGTGAACGTCGGCGACGTGTGCGACGACGGGCCGCTCGCCCGTCAGAGGCGGGCGCGGCGGCCGGGGCGCAGGCGTTCGAGGCGCCACCAGGCGATGGCGAGGAAGGCCGCGCCGAGGCCGGCCAGGACGCCGATGTCCTTCACCCACGCCGCCCGGGTGTGCCGCCACAGCGAGTCGGGCGGCGTGTCGTGCAGCGGCGGCTGCAGGTGGTTCAGGTCGACGGTCGCGGCGGTGGCGGCCATGCCCCAGCGCGACGGTGCGAGCCAGGCCAGCTGTTCGAGGCCGATCTTGCCCGGCAGCGCGACCAGCGCGCCGCACAGGATGACCTGCGCGAGCGATACCAGCACCAGCAGCGGCATGGTCTTCTCGGACGTGCTCACCGCCGCCGAGATGAGCAGGCCCATCGCCATCGACACGATCGCCAGCCCGGCCATCGCGAGGATGAGTTCGAGGAGCGGTGAGGTCACCGCGCCGTGCGCCGGCATCCTGCGGCCCGCCATGCCGATGATGACCAGCAGCACGGACTGGACGCCGGTGATCAGCCCGAGGATGAGGATCTTGGACAGCAGGTAGACGCCCGACGACAGCCCCGCCGCGCGTTCGCGCCGGTAGATGGCGCGCTCCTTGACGAGTTCCCGTACGGCGTTGGCGGCGCCGACGAAGACCGCGCCGATGACCAGCGTCAGCAGCAGCGAGGCGGCGTCGGCGTTCTTGCCCGGCGGCCCGGCCAGGCCGTACTGCGCCGGCACCGCCCGGATCAGCGCGCCGACCACGATCGGCAGGATGCCGAGTACCGCGAGGTAGCTGCGTTCGGAGCCGATGACGGCCAGATAGCGGCGGCACAGCGTGCCGAGCTGGGACGGCCGGCCCTGCCGGCGCGGCGGCTTGGACGGCGGCGACACCTCGCGTCTCCGCCCGCCGAGCCCGCCGTCGAGACCGGACACGACGTACTGGGCGTACATCGGCGAGACCTGGAACTCGGTGGCCCAGTCGCGGTCCGGCTCGCGGTCGAACGCCTGGAAGACCTCCGCCCAGCTCTTCATGCCGAAGAACGTCAGCCCCTCCGACGGCGGCCCGTAGAAGGCGACCCGCCCGCCGGGGACGAGCACGAGCAGCCGGTCGCAGGTGTCGAGGTTGGCGACGCTGTGCGTGACGACGACGATGGTGCGGCCGTCGTGCGCCAGGTCGCGCATCATCTCCATGACGGACTTGTCGAGCCCGGGGTCCAGGCCGGACGTCGGCTCGTCCAGGAACAGCAGCGACGGCTTGGTGAGCAGTTCGAGCGCCACACTCACGCGCTTGCGCTGACCGCCGGACAGCCGGTCGATGCGGGTCTGCGCGTGCGGTGTCAGGCCCAGCTCTCCCAGGACCTCATCCACCCGGCGGTCGCGCTCGGCCCCGCTGGTGTCGCCGGGGAACCGCAGCTCCGCGGCGTACCGCAGCGCCCGCCTCGTGGGGAGCTGGGTGTGCAGGATGTCCTCCTGCGGAACGAGGCCGATGCGGTGCCGCAGCTCCGGGTAGTGCGTGTAGAGGTCGCGGTGGTCGTACTGGACGGTGCCCTCGGTGGCCGGGCGCGTGCCGGTCACCGCGCCGAGCAGGGTGGACTTGCCCGCGCCGCTCGGCCCGATGACGCCGACGAGGCACCGCTCGGGGATCGGGAAGCTGACGTGGTCGAGCAGGACCTTGCCCTTGGCGGTCCGTACGAGGAGATCCTGGGCGATCAGCGAGACATCGCCGGTGTCGTCGAATTCCCGAAATTCGTCGCCGACTAGGCGAAAAGTCGCGCGTCCGATACTGACGATGTCGCTTTCCTTCAACACCGCCGAAGTGACACGCCGTCCATTGACATAGGTGCCGTTGTGGCCGCCCAGATCGACGATTTCGTGCTGCCCTCCGGCGACCTCCCGCAGTTCCGCGTGGTGCCGGGAGACGATCAGATCGGGCAGGACGATGTCGTTGTCGGGCGCGCGGCCGATCCGCAGCCGCCGGGTCCGTACCTGGATGATCGAGGTGGGGTCACGGTCGACGCCGGTCCGCTGGTCCACCGCCGGCGGAACCGAGCAGGCCAGTTGGACACCGCCGCTCGCGTGGCCCAGCAGGAAGAGGATCTCGCCCTCGATGCCCGCGCGCCGGATCCGGCGGCCGCCCACGAACGTGCCGTTGGTGCTGCCCAGGTCCTCGAAGATCCAGCCGTTCTCATCGGTGCGCAACACGCCGTGCCGCCACGACACCCGGGCGTCGTCCACCCGGACGTCGGCGGCCGGATCGCGGCCGACCTGATAGGACCCGCCGGGCTGGAGCGTACGGACCATCCCCGTGGCCCGCACGACGAGCGCCGGCGGGGCCACGGATGAGACGGAGCCCTCGACCGTCATAGCACCGCAGTGTAGATCGAATTACCGCGAACGCATATCTTTCTCTTGGGGCGTATTTTGGCCATTGACGGCAGACCGTCCGTGAAATTAGGTGAATGACATGCCGGCCCGCAGTGCGAGACGTCGATGAGCGCATTCCCGTCGGATGCGACGCGCCCGGACCTTCCCGCGAGGCGGCGGAGGCGCCGGTGGCCCGTGATCCTTCTGATCGTCATTCTGGTGCTGGCCGGCCTCGCCGTCGCCGGCGACCGCGTCGCGGCGGCGTACGCCGAGCGCCGGATCGCCTCGGAGGTGCAGAAAGAGGGGTTCGGCGCCCGCCCCGACGTGACGATCTACGGCTTCCCGTTCCTGACCCAGGTGCTGGACCGTCGCTTCCCCCACGCCCGGATGACCGCCCATGACGTACGGGAGGGCCCGCTGACGATCAGCACCATCGACGGCGACGCCCGCGACGTACGCGTGAACTCGGGCTTCCGCTCGGGCACGATCGGCAGCGTGGACGGCACGGCGACGGTGTCGTTCGGCGACCTGACCAAGGCCGCCGGCGAACCGGACCTGTCCCTGACCGCCGCGGGCCCCGACACCGTCAAGGCGCAGGTGGACCTGGAGGTGGCGACCGCGACCGCGACGGCGAAGGTCACCAAGGTCGGCAACGGCATCCGGGTGCACGCGGTGTCGGTGGAGGGGTTCCCGCTGTCGGACCTGGGCGACGACCTCGACTTCACGGTGCCGGTGACGGGCCTGCCGATGGGGTTGACCTTCAAGAGCCTGAAGGTGTCCTCGAAGGGAATCGTGCTGCGGATCACCGGGTCGCACCTGAAGTTCAGCGACTGAGCGCGCCGTTTCCGGACAGCTCGCCACCGGGAGACGCGCGAACGGAAGTGGCCGCCGGTACGGGTTGACAAGATGTTTTGTGAGGGTAATGGTGTGTTATGGGGGTTTAAGAAACAGTAGGGATGAAGAGTGGCCAAGAAGGCGGTAGAGGCGTGCGCTGACGCCGTCAACATGCGGAGGGCAACGAGTGACCGTAAGCACTCAGTCGACACCATCTCGGCTACGGCACCCTTTCTATTCGGACGACGACGGAATCAACCGGCCCACGTCACCTGACAAGCACCCGAACTACGCCGAATTCGCGTCCTCCGGATCCGGAGTCGTCCCCGTCGTCCGTACCGTGAACGGTCGAGAGATCGAGGCGAAACTCATTTGCCGATACGCCGACGTGAGGGAAGTTCTCAGAAACCCGGTATTTTCGCGGGAGGCGGCCAAGGCGGCGGATGACGTCGATGTCTCGGGAACCATACTGGGCATGGACGGCGAACAGCACGCGCGCGTCCGGGCGATCGTGAACGACTCCTTCACGAAGGCCGCGACAGAGCGCCTGCATGACATCATCAGGGCCAACGCACTCGCCCGGCTCAATGAGATGACACGCCTGAACGGTACGGTCGACCTCGTCGCGGACTACGCGACGCCACTCTCCCTCGGGATCATCTGCGACATGCTCGGTGTTCCCGAGCAGGATCGAATGAACTTCCGCGAATGGGGAAAGGCCTTCTTGGGCACCGCGGACCTCACCCGCGAACAGGCCGCGGAGGCCGCGGTCGCGATGGGCACCTATCTGACCCGGCAACTCATGCTTCGGCGTACTGAGCCGCAGGACGATCTACTGTCGCGGATCGCGGGCGCCGAGTACTCGTATGAGGTTCTCGCCAGCCTCGCGCTCGCCCTCATCGTCGGCGGGTGGGAAACCGCTTCCAGCTCGATCGCTCGTTACGCCTTCGTGCTGCTGACACGTCCGTACGAGGACTACGAATCAGGCTGGAGTCATCTCCTCGACCACGCGGACGAGGTCGACTCGGCGGTCATGGAGCTGGAGCGCCTTTACTCGACGTCGACGGGCGACGACATGCCCCGAGTCGCGACCCGCGATATCACCCTTCCCAGCGGGAACGAGATACGCCAGGGAGAGGTGGTCATACCGTCGCACGATGCGGCGAATCGCGACCCGAGTGTTTTCTCCGAACCAGAGCGCATGGATTTTCGCCGTCATCCCAATCCGCATCTGTCATTCGGGTACGGCGCACATCACTGCATCGGAAGGCACTTGGGCGGGCTGGAGGTCCGGGCCGCGATCCGGCTGCTCTTGGAGAGGCTGCCGACGCTGAGCCTGGCCGTCTCCCCCGACCAGGTGGAATGGAGCGCCGGTCACACCATCACCAGCCCAACGGCGTTGCCTGTCACCTGGTGACGCGGAGCCGTCCCGATTCACGGCGGCGCCCGCGAGGCGTGGCCGAATAGTGACAAAAATATTTACACAACCTACTGATTCAATTCAAGATCACGGTGTCCATTCCCGCCAGAAAGGGACACCGTGTCAATCCTCCGTCGTGTCACCATGGCCGTCGCCGTCAGTCTGGTCGCGTTCGGCGCACTCGTCCCAGGGGCCCATGCGGCCCCATCATCCGCCCGGCCGACGCCGCCGCAGACCCGCTGGGCGGTCAACCATTCCCCGGCCCGAGCCGTCCGCTCGTACTGGAATCCGCAGCGCCTGGCCGCGGCCAGGCCCGCTCCGGTCCCCGCGCGCCCCGGCACCGCGAAGATCGGCGGTTCCCCCGCCGGCACGCCGCGCACGGTCCACGCGAGCCGCCCCGCCGGTACGGGCGAGGTACGGCCCGACGCCAGTGAATGGGTGACGGTCGGGCGCCTGTTCTTCCACAACCCCGAGAACGGCGGCGACTACGTCTGCACCGCCAATGTCGTCACCAGCAACAACCACGATGTGATAGCCACGGCGCGCCATTGCGTCATGGACATCGACACCGGCGCCTGGTACACCAACTTCCAGTTCGCGCCGTCCTACAACAAAGGCAGCGCACCGTACGGCTGGTGGACCTGGCGGTCGGCCGGTGTCCGTATCGACGACACCAGTCCCGGTGGTGACAACGCCTTCATCGTCCTTAACACCGGCGGTAACAGCGGCGCGCACGTCCAGGACGCGGTCGGTGGTTCGGGCATCGGATTCAACTGGGCGACCAACAATTACGCGCACGCGATCGGCATCCCCGCGAGTGTCGATTACGCGGTGTGGTGCGAAGGCACGGCGGTGGACAGCTACAACGGCGGCGTGCACATCCCCAACTGCCAGGGCCTGAGCGGCGGGGCCAGCGGCGGCCCGTTCATCTTCAACTACCAGTCCGACGGGTCGGCCGTGCAGACCGCCACCTTCTTCGGCAGTTGGGGTTCGGGCACCGACGGCAACTCCTACTTCGCCTACTACCGCGACGCCGCCTACAGCGTCTACAACGGCGCTCAGAACGCCTGAGCCGTCGAGAGCACGCCTCAAGCCGCCGGCTCGGGGCGTGCTCAGGCGGGGCCGTTGAAGCTAGGGCGTTTCGACCGGGTAGTCCATCAGCCAGTCGTAAAGCTCCTGGGGCGTCGATTCCCGGTCGGAGGCGTCGACGATCTTGTTCCACGCCTGGATGAGCTGTCGGTGTTCCTCCCGGGCCGATCGGTCCTGGATGAGTTCGCGCCGGCAGGCGGGCAGATCCATCCCGGCGAGGTTCCAGGAGTCGATATCGCAGATCGTCTCCTCGCGGGGCGTCACCACGCCGCGTTGAATGCTCAGCGGAAAGGTGCTGCACACCAGCGGACGGTGGGCGTAGACGCCGCACCGGGCCCTGCCTGCGGCGATCTCCATGAGGAACACGCAGCCGGTGCCCGCCGACGAGCGTTGCAGGTAGAGCTTCTTCGCGGGCCCGCCCGGCCGCAGGCGGAAGCCCTCCTTGTCGGTGTCCAGCAGCCGGATGAAGTCGCTGGGATGCATGGCGGTTCCCTCGGCGAGCACCCGGACGTCCCGGACGGTCACCCCGACCTTGTACTCGCGGCAGCACTTGCCGCCGCAGTCGGCGCAGCCGGCGGCACTGGCACCGCTGCCGTTCATGCCGTCTCCTCTTCGGGCCATCTCGCGCCCGCCTCGCGGACGAACTCTGCCTCCAGCAGGTAGCGCTGGAAGTCTCTGATGTCCGACTCCTCATCGGATGTCACCGCCAGCGCGTTCCACCGCGCCACGACCTCGAACCAGTGGTCGCGGTCGGCCGACCAGGTGCGCAGGGCCTCGGCCAGCGCCTCCTCGTCCAGGTCCGCCGGCTTCCACTCCCGGCAGTCGCAGCCGGGCTCGGTACGTATCGCCGGCGGGCCGTCCTTCGTGTCGGCCGGGAAGACCCGGCATGAGATCGGGGCGAGATCTCCGAGGCCACAGCAGGCGGCGCCGCTGGGAGTACGGATCAAGAAGACGCACCCGTGAGGGGCGTTGGCGAGCTTGAGGGTGACCCGGCGGCGACCTTTGTCGATGATGATCCCGGTGGGGTCGCCGGCGGCGGCGGGCGCGGTCTGCGTGAAGTGCGACGGTTCCATGGCGAGCGTACGGGAGATCCGGACGATGTCGGCCCCAGTGACATACCGGGCACCACGGGCACAGCGGGTCTTCGCCCGGCAGGACTGCCACTGGGCTCGTGCGCTCGTCGACTGATCCGACAGCAATGCCTCGTCCCTTCGCCACGGCGCCGAAGACCGACCCCTTCTTCCGCATACGGACCGGAACGCCCGGTGGTTCAATCGAGTTCAGTGACGGAGGGCGTCGTCGACGATCTCTCTCAGCCGTTCGTGGTGCGCGCCCTTCCAGTAGAGGCGGTCGCAGCTCTGGCAGCGGGCGAACTCGTCGTGGCAGCGCCGGGTGCCGGGTTCGAGGCGGTGCTCGATCTCCTCCTTGGCGACGGGGGTGAGCAGGCCGTTGCAGGCGGTGCAGCGCGTCCAGGGGCGCAGGGGCGGCGCGAACCGGTCGAGAAGGTCGTCGAACTGCTCTCCGGGCCGGCCGCCGCGTACGAAGGCGCCGAACCACAGCTTGCGGCGGCGGAGAATGCCGCGATCCTGGGTGAGCAGGATTCTGCGCTGCTCGTTGGCCATGTCGATGAGGGTGTCGTCGTCGAGGTCGTTGCCGTACGCGGCGTCGACCCCGACGAGCCGCAGCCGCCGGGCGACGGTGCCGAGGTGGACGTCGAGCAGGAACCTGGGCGGCGAGGGCGTGTGCTGCGGCCGTGGGACGGCCCGTACGACGACGTGCTCCCCGTCGACGGGCCGGTGCGACGGATCGACGGGACCGCCCTGGAGCAGGAGCGCGCCGACCTCCGGCAGGGGGACGCCGAGGGCCTCGACCAGGTGTCCCAGCGAAGACGTGCCGTCGACGGCGGTCTCCACCCGCCCGTCCCGGTGCCGGGAGGGCAGGAACAGCCGCAGCTCGTGCGCGAACTCGATCACGATGCCCACGCCTCCATTGTGGTCGCTGCCGCTCCGTGGCGGCCGGTCGCCGTCAGGGGTTCGTGGTCAGGTCCCGTTGCATGAGCATCGTGTCCACCGACCGGCCGTGCTTGTACCCGACTCCGGTCAGCCGGCCCGCGTGGGCGAAGCCGAAACGCCGGTGCAGTGCGGTGGAGGCGCCGTTTCCGGTGTCCGCGATGACCGCGATCAGCTGCCGAATGCCCGCCTGGGCGCATCGGGGCAGCAGCGTGCCGAGCAGCGCTCCGCCCAGCCCCGCGCCGATCCGATCCGGGGCGAGGTAGATCGAGTCCTCCACGGTGTACCGATAGGCCGGCTTGGGGCGCCAGGGGGCGGCGTAGGCGTATCCGGCCACGTCGCCGTCCAGGTCGGCGACCAGGAAGGGCAGGTCCCGGCCGGTGAGGTCGTCGAGTCGTCGCCGCCAGCCGGCGACGGTCGGCGGGACCTGGTCGAAGGTGATCACGGTGTGGGAGACGTAGTGCGCGTAGATCTCGGCCACGGCCGTCAGGTCGGCGGGGACCGCCGGGCGAATGACCGCTTCGGGGACTGCCACAGCAGGCTCATTTCTCTATAGTGAAACTAGTCGCTATTATAGAGGAATGCTGGAGCTCGTGACATTGGGCAGGCGCATTCAGGGGTTGCGGCGCGATCGGAGCCTGACCCTTCAGCAGCTGGCCGAGGCGGCCGACGTGAGCGTGAGCATGCTGTCCTCGGTGGAGCGCGGGCAGAAGGCGCCCACGATCGTGGTCCTGGCCCGCATCGCCGAAGGCCTCGGCGTGCCGCTCGCCGACCTCGTCGCCGAGCCCGACGGCACCCGGATCATCGTGCGCCGCGCCGCCGACCAGGAGCGCGCCGACGAACCCGGGGGATGGCGGCGGACGATCCTCTCGCCGGTGGTGCCCGGCGTGAACTTCGAGTGGATCCGCACGACCCTGCCGCCGGACTGCGACGCCGGCCGGTTCCCGGCGTACGCCCCGGGCTCCCACGAGTACATCGCCGTCGAGTCCGGCACGCTCCGGCTGACCATCGGTGACACGTCCGTCGACCTCGGCGCGGGCGACTCGGCCTACTTCGCCGCCGACGTCACCCACGCTTACGCCAATGAGGGGTCTGTGCCGTGCACTTACCACGTCGCCGCACTCGTCATGCGTCCCCGCACGGCTCGGCGATCCACCTGATGTTCTAGTGAAGTCATCAGCGCCCGCGGCATGCGCGAGTGGACCGAGATCGGCTTCAGCTCGATCTACCACGTGCTGGCCCGGCTCCGCGACCGCGGGCTGATCACCGAGGTCGACACGCCGCGGGCCACGCGGGGAAAGGCCCGCCGGGTGTACGGACCGACGGCTGACCGCCGAGCGACAGTGGACCGACCGGGCGCTGGTCGAGGTGCCCGAGCAGCGGTCATCGCCGTCGACCAAGCTCAAGACCATCTTTCGCCAACCCGTTCGGCCGGGGCGGGTTTGTACCTAGCCGGGGAACGTGAGCACCTCGGCGCCCGGGCGGAAGGGGCTCAGCAGGGCGGACTCCGTGCCGTGCAGTTCGCCGGCGACCAGGTCGGCGAGGAGCGGCGCGAGCGTGATGCCGTCGCGGGTCACCACCGCGTACACGCGGTACGCGTGGTCCACGAAGCCCGCCGCCGTACGGCCGCGGCAGGGGCCCGCGTGCTGGGCGACGCGTATCTGTTCCACGTGTGCGCCATCGGTGCCGGTCAGCAGCTCCGGCAGGCGCGACAGCAGTTCCGCGCCGACCCGGGGAGGCGGCGGCAGCGCCGGGTCGGCGGACGCGTCCAGGTCCGGGGCACGTAGCAGCAGGCGGCCCCCGCCGTCCGGGCGGACGCTCAGGCGGTCCGTCGACAGGACGCGCGACAGCGGGGCCGTCACCGGCGTCGTGCTCGCGAGGAAACCGCCCGTGTGCGCGCCCGGCATGCGCGAGTCGAGCGTCGCGACGTCCAGCAGCATGCCGGTCCAGCGGCCCGCGCAGCTCACCACGTAGTCGGCGGTCCGCACGTCGCCGTCCGCGAGTACGACGTTCGCCCCCGAGCCGTTCGACCGGATCTCCCGTACGGCGACACCCGTCTCGACGTCCGCGCCGCCCGCGCGCGCCTCGGCCAGCAGGCGGCCGAGCAGCCGGGCCGGGAAGACGTGCGCCTCCTCCGGGAACAGCACGTACTCGGTGCCGTCCGGCCGGGGGACCAGGCCCGGCTCCAGCTCGGCGGCGCGTGCCGTGGTGATCCGCTCCACGGCGTAGTCGCGGCCCGCGAGCCAGTCCACCCGCCGGTTCAGCTCCTCCAGGCTCGCTCGCTCCGTCGCCCACTCCAGGTGGCCGGTCGGCACGAACGCGTCGCTGCCCAGCGCGTGGTGGGCGTGGACGGCGGCGTGGGTCAGCGTGTGGTACGACTCCGACTCCGCATGCTTCGCGGAGACCAGGCCGAATGACGTGCCGGTGGTGCCGGCGCCGGCGAAGCGTTCCTCCAGCACCGTGACCCGCGCGCCGCGGCGGGTCAGTCCGGCCGCGACGGCGGCGCCGACGATGCCCGCTCCGATGACCACGACTCGCACGAGGG
Organism: Actinoallomurus acaciae; assembly: GCF_042429965.1. Taxonomy (NCBI): domain Bacteria; kingdom Bacillati; phylum Actinomycetota; class Actinomycetes; order Streptosporangiales; family Thermomonosporaceae; genus Actinoallomurus; species Actinoallomurus acaciae. Next base: position 428 of record NZ_JBHLZP010000094.1, on the reverse strand, counting down.
CTCCTTTCGCTCCCCCGCGTCTCGCGGAGGCCTTGATCGCGACGGTAGCGAAGAGAGCGGGCATGATCACCGATGTTCGGCCTGGTCAGATAGTGTGTCGCGGCTTCGGGCGGGTCCGCGCGGCCCGGCGGGCGAGCGCCGGCACCGGTGCCGAGCGCCGCGGCGACGACCACCGCCGCCGCCGGTCCTCGGCCGAACAGGAGCCGACGGCGCCGGGCGGCCGTCCGTCGTGCTGCCCGGGTTCACCCCGTCCGGAGGCGTGCGAGCCGGTAGCCGCCGGGCGTGATCCCGTAGTAGCGGGTGAACCAGCGGGTGAGGTGGCTCTGGTCGGCGAAGCCGGTACGGGCCGCGACGTCGCTCAGCGGCTCGCCGGCGTCGATCAGCCGCCGGGCCGTCCGCAGCCGCAGTTGCCGCTGGTAGTCGCTCGG
>NZ_JBHLZP010000093.1:0-21473 GCF_042429965.1 Actinoallomurus acaciae | reverse complement strand
GGCCAGTGCGTTGCCGATCGCGTTGCCGCAGACGTTGACGGGCGCGGTGATCGGCGCGTTCACCTGGTTGCCGCCGCCGATGCTGTACGCGCCGGAGGTACGGCCGTGGAAGCCGTGGTATCCGCCCGGTCCGCTGACGACGGCGCCGCCCCGGCAGCCGGCGGCCAGTGCGTTGCCGATCGCGTTGCCGCAGACGTTGACGGGCGCGGTGATCGGCGCGTTCACCTGGTTGCCGCCGAGGATGCTGTGCCGCCCGGACGTACGGCCGCCACCGCTGATGCGGTAGGCGCTCGGCGCGACGCCGGCGCCGCCCCGGCAACCGGCGAGCGCGTCGCCGATCACCGCGGCGCTGTTGCCGCAGATGTTGACGGGCGCGGTGATCGGCGCGTTCACCTGGTTGCCGCCGAGGATGCTGTGGTGGCCCGAGGTGTGGCTGTGACCACCGCCGAGGCGGTAACCGCTCACCGCCGCGCCGCCCCGGCAGCCGGCCAGCGAGCCGCCGATGGCCGCGACCGCGTTGCCGCAGGCGTTGATCGGAGCGGTGATCGGCGCGTTGATCTGGTTGCCGCCGCCGATGCTGCCGCGGCCCGAGGTGTGGCGGTGACCACCGCTGGCGCGGTAGCCGTTCACCGCCGCACCGCCCTGGGACCCGGCGACCGCGTGGCCGAGGGCCGCGACGGAGTTGCCGCTGATGTTAACCGGAACGGAGATCGGGGCATTGACCTGGTTACCTCCCAGGATGCTGCCGTCGCCGTTGGTCCCGTCGGCCAGGGCCGGAACGGCCCCGAACGCGACGAAGCTCGCGGTGAGCAGGGTGGCGCCTGCGGCGCCCTTCGCCCACTTACGCATTGATTGCTCCTCATTTGGACAGGATTGACCGAACAACTTCTCGGGGTGGTACGGCACGACCGCCTGGACCGCGGGCGTGCCGATAACCGGTCCGTGTCATGCGTGCGGACCGGTGGTGGGGTCTAGTCAGGGGAGAAGGAGGGCTCGTCCGCCGCGGTGCGGACGACCGGGGGGAGCACGCCGGTGCGCAGGATGGGGATGGCGGGACGGCTGAGTGCCGTGACCGGCTCGGTCCTGCGGCGAACCCCGGCCAGATGGAAGCCGCCGAAACCGTCGCTGCCGGCGGACGAGGGCAGCTCCTGCCCCCGCTGCGGCAACGGCCGCTTCGGGACGGACGGCGCGTGCACCCGCTTGTGCGACACGCGCTTGTGCGCCACGCGATCGGTGGAGACCTTCTCGGACGCCCCCGTTACGACGTGCGGCCCGATGTGGATCACCGGTCCGCCGGAGACTCCGGCTCGGGAACCGGCGCCGCCGTGCCGTTGTGTCCGAGAAGGGCCAGCCGTGCCCACCGGCGTGCGGGGCCGCGGCTTTTCCTTCACCGCGGGTGGCAGGGCGAGGATCGCCGGCGGACGGGCGGGCGTGAGAGCCGCTCCGGGCTTCGCGATTTCTTCTTCGCTTGCTTTCTGCACGGCCGGGGCGACACCACGCGTGTCGAGCACGTCGTCCGCGAGTGCGGTCACGTGCTCGACGGACGCGGTGACGCTGGGAAGGCGTGCACCCGGAACGGTGTCGGCGTGCGCCTGGTCGGCGTGTGCGTGACCGGCGACGCCCAGCAGCCAGCCGGCGATCGCGATGCCCGCCATCGTGAGCAGGCGCCGGACCATCGGCTTGAGCGTCACGGTGTCCGGACAGCATGCGACCGCAGAGGCGAACCTCCGCACTCGCGACCGTCCAGCAACCACGCGCCCTCCTTGGTGTTGACCACCGTCACGGAGCGCGAGTGCGCTCCGTACGGTCGGTTACCGTAGCACCACGGAGAGCGATCATTGTGGCTGATTCAGATGTGGTCGAGAAAATGGTCGAGGACGCGGACGCCGAAACGGAGCCCGTCGACCGGAACTCGTTCGTCGATGCCGTGAAACATGCCGGAAAAGTCGAGATCCTTCGGAAGTTTCAGCGGTGCGAAGCCGTAGCACTTCATGCCGAGCGTCGAGAACGACTTGGCGTCCGTACCGCCCGAAAGGCAGTACGGAACCGGACGCGCCTGCGGGTCGTGCGCCCGCAGCGCCGCCGCCATCGCCTCGACCAGCGGCCCCTCCCACTCGGTCTCCACGGCGATGTCGTGGTGGACGAACTCCCGGCTCACCTGTTCTCCCAGCAGCTCGTCGACCGTGTCGAAGAACTCCTCCTCGTGCCCGGGCAGGAACCTGCCGTCCACCTGGGCGATCGCGGTCTGCGGGATGACGTTCGCCTTGTAGCCGGACGCCAGGACGGTCGGGTTCAGGGTGTTCCTGAGTGTCGCCCCGATCATCCGCTTCAGCGGGCCCAGGTCCTCGACGGTCTTCTCCACGTCGTCCGGGTCGAACTCCGTCCCGTTCGCCTCGCAGACCTGTTCCAGGAAGGCCCTCACGGTCTTCGTGAGCTGAATGGGGAACTCGTGCTCCCCCAGCCGCCCGACCGCGGCCGCCAGGGCCGTGACGGCGTTGTCGCGGTGCACCATGGAGCCGTGGCCGGCGGTGCCCGTGGCGGTCAGCCGCATCCACGCCAGGCCCTTCTCGGCCGTCTCGATGAGGTACAGACGCTGATCGTTCGGGAGGGTCAGGCTGAACCCTCCGACCTCGCCGATCGCCTCGGTGCAGCCCTCGAACAGCTCCGGGTGGTTGTCGACCAGCCAGTGCGCGCCCCAGGTGCCCCCGGCCTCCTCGTCGGCGAGGAAGGCGAGCACGACGTCCCTCTCGGGTCGCCTCCCCTGCCTGAGACGCTCGCGCATGACGGCCAGGACCATCGCGTCCATGTCCTTCATGTCGACCGCCCCACGGCCCCAGACACAGCCGTCGGCGATCTCACCGCCGAAGGGGTCGCGGGTCCAGTCATCCCTCTGCGCGGGCACGACGTCGAGATGCCCGTGGATGAGGAGGGCGTCGCGCGCCGGATTGGTCCCCTCGATCCGCACGACCACGCTCGACCGCTTCTCGTGCGACTCGTAGATCTTCGGCTCGAGCCCTACGTCGCCGAGCTTCTCCGCCACGTACTCCGCGGCCTCGCGCTCCCCGGGACCACTGTGATCACCGGGATTGGTGGTGTCGATGCGTATGAGTTCGCTGCACAGCTCGACGACCTCATCCTCCGCCGAAGGGTGGCTCACGGTGATCCTCCTCCTGTTGGCTTCCGCGGCTTCTGCAGACCTCGGCCCATCCTCCCTTAACGCCCACGTCGCCCCGCACGGCCGTCAGCGACTTCGCGGCATCACCGGGGATTTGCTATCGTGTGGCAGCCGCTGCGGGAGACCGCACGGTGCACCACGTCCGGGTGGCGGAATAGGCAGACGCGCTAGCTTGAGGTGCTAGTGCCCTTCACGGGGCATGGGGGTTCAAGTCCCCCCTCGGACACACTATTTGTACATGTCCAATTATTTCCGGACATGACAGAGCGCCTCTCGATGCCCAGCTTCGGCTGTGGCATCGAGTCGTGCTCGTTCTACCTCCCTCCGGTGTCATCGCCACATGTAGAGCGGTGCGCTGTGGTCGCCTTTGGGCGTATCAGCGTGTGCGGTCGAGGGTGATCTTCGCCTCCTGCGGGGTGTCTGCCTGTAAAGCGTGGGTGCCGGGGTCGTAGGTGAAAGTGGTCTTCTGGGTTCGCAGGTGGCTGATGATCTCGGTGGTGGTCGGCGGAACGGTGCCTGGTTCAAGGTCTGCTCCAGACAACAAGGCCCACAGGGCTCTCAGGTGGGACAGGATCCGGTCCTCACGGATGTAGAGGTTTTTCGGCCGGTCCGGATCCGTCTTGGACGCGCTGGTGTGGCCGTGCCGGCAGCGGTAGGCGGCACGGTTGTTCGCCCAGCACGACTCCATGCGGCGCCCGCAGATCCCGCAGCGCAGCAACCCGGCGAGTTGGTAGCACCGATCGGGGTTGGGGTTACCGCGCGGGGCGCGGATGTTCTGGGCCGCGATGAAATCAGCCTCGCTGACCAGCGCCGGATGGGCGGGCCGGGTGGAGATGACCCAACCATCAGGCAGATTCCACCGCTGCACCTGCCGATGCCCGAGCCCGGTGTTGGCCGGATCGATCAGGTCACGAGCGGCAGGCTGCCGGTTCCAGACCTGCCGACCGGTGTAACGCGGATTGGCCAGGATCGTCCGCACGGTGGTCAACGGCCAAGCTCGCGCGGACCGATGCGTATTCCGTTCTGGATCGGCCGCCGACGGGCACGGGATCCCGATCTCGTTCAACGCCCGCGCGATCCGCGCGATGCTGTGCCCGTCCAGCCGCTGAGCGAATATCCACTTCACGATCGGCGCGGTCTCAGAATCCGGCTCGAGCCGATGCGCTCGGCGTCCCCAGGCGGCATGAGCCCGGTTCGGATGCGGACCCGCGTCCACCAAGCGGTAGCCGTAGGGAGGACGGCCCCCTTGATACCGACCCTGCTCACGAACCTGCGTTGCCATCGCGGTACTCACCCGAATCCGCGTACGGGTGATCTCCCGTTTGGACTGGATACCCAGCCCGATCATCAACTGCTCATGCCCCTCAGCCTCAAAATCGACCCGACCGCCGACCTCGGGCATCCACAACTGCACGCCGTAATGCGCGAACAACGGCGCCATCAGACTGAACTGATTGCCGTAAAACGCCCGCTCATACTCCCCCACCACGATCGCATCGAACCCGCGATCAGGATCCGCCATCGCCGCCACCAGCGCCGCGGCCTCCGGCCTCCGCGTCCACGGCAGAACCCGGCTCTGCCCCACATCGAAAAACTCAGCCACGATACGACCGTGCCCAAGGACGAGGGCAGCGGCCTGATCCTGCTGCCGCGCACGCGACATCACCGGATCTTGACGATCCTCCGTCGACACCCGCCCGTAGAACGCGAAACGCAACTCACCCTTTCCGGATACTACCGGGCGATCAGCGAACCGCTCAGCCCAGGCCAGGAGCGTGCCGCCAGCATCTTGCGTCGGCGGCTCCAGCAGGCATGGCACCCACCCAGCCACAACTCGTGCCTCTCACCGAACCTAATACAACTCTCTGCGATTCCAGGATCTACGAAGGACGAAACATATATATGGCAAACGACAGAATTACCTGCCGCACTTCGCTCGTTGCCCGCATTTTCTGTACACAAATTTCTATTTAGTGACATTTAGCGCGTTCTTGTGTTTCTTTGACCACTAAACGTTGTATGAGTGCGAAGGCACGCCAAGTTGCTTATCGGAGTGTTTAGGCCCAGCGCCATCTCTACCCTCGGGCCCCGGGAGTCTGTGAAACACGTGCACGCCTTATAGGCCCGTTCAGGGTGGAGCCTGGCGTCGGCGGGTCGTCACCGGTCGGTCAGGCGTGCGGCGCATTCGAGGAGTAGTGCGTGGACGAAGGCCTGTGGGAGGTTGCCGCGCAGCTGGCGTTGGGTCACGTCGTACTCTTCGGCGAGGAGACCGGCCGGGCCGCAGACGGCGCGGTTGCGTTCGAACCAGCGCAGGGCCGAGGGAAGGTCGCCCTGTTGGTGGGTGGCCAGCACGAGGAGGAATCCGCAGAGCAGGAAGGCGCCCTCCGCGTGGCCCAGGGGGCGGTCGTCGTGGCGGAACCGGTAGGCGTATCCGTCGTCGGTGAGCTCGATGGCGTACGCCTCCAGCGTGCGGAGGCTGCGGGGGTCGTCGGCGGGGACGGCGCCGCGGAGCGCGGGCAGCAGCAGTGCGCCGTCGAGGCGCGGGTCGTCGGGTGCCCGCTGCCAGCGGCCCGAGGGATGGGTGGCGTGGGCCGCCGTGTCGCCCGCGATCGTGACGGCGAGTTCTGACCAGCGGGTCTCCCCCAGGGCGGCGAAGGCGCGCAGGCCGGCCGCGGCGCCGAGCCGGCTGTGGGTCCAGGCGCGGTTCTCCAGTTCCCAGATGCCGGCGTCCGGTTCCTGCCAGCGTGCCTCGATGGCGGCTGCGGCGGTACGCGCGGCGTGGTGGGCGTCGGTGTCGAGCCGGTCGTGTCCGGCCGCGGTGGCGAACAGGAGCAGGGCGTCGCCGAGGGCGTCGAGCTGGAACTGGCGGTTCACGTGGTTGCCGATCCGGTCGTAGCCGCCGGGGTAGCCGGGCAGGTCGAGACGGCGCTGGTCGGGCACGGGTCCGCCGGTGTCGGTGTAGGCGGGCTTGAGGTGCGGTCCGTCCTCGAGCAGCCGGGCTCCGACGAACCGTACGGCGTCGTCCAGCAGCGGGTACGCTCCGGCCGCGGCGGCGGCCAGGCCCGCGTAGCACTGGTCGCGGATCCATACATAGCGGTAGTCGTAGTTGCGGCCGGCCTCGCTGCGTTCGGGCAGGCTCGTCGTCGTGGCCGCGACCATGCCCCCGCCCCTACTGGTCAGGCCACGCATGATCGCGTACGCGTGGCGTGCGTCCCGGTCGGCGATCGTGTTCAGCTGTGGCACCGTACGGGCCCATGCCTTTTCGGTGGCGGCCCAGGCGTCATCGGCGTTCGGGCGCTCGCCGGACAGCGGCCGGTCGGCGATCTCCAGGACCAGATCGTGGTGCTGTCCGGCGGGCACGGTCAGTTCCAGCTCGAGCCCGTCCGCCGGTCGCGCGCTGGCGGCCCCGGACCAGCGGAAGTACAGCCCGCCGCCCTGCCCCTCCCATCCCTCGCGGAACTCGCGGAAGGAGGGCCTGCAGGCTCCGAATCCGGGCCGGGAATCACAGACGACATGCACGCGCGCGTCGCCCTCGGCGGCGATGATTCGGCGGAGCAGCACCGCACGGCCCGGCTCACCGGGGAACGCCAGCGCCTCGCGGCACTCGGTGATCCCGCTCGAGGTCACCCAGCGGCTACGCCAGATCAGTGTGCCGGGCTCGTAGTCACCGCCCCAGACGAAGCGTTCGCGCGGTGTCACCGCGTACACCCCGGCGCCGCCGATCAGTGACGAGAACACCGCGTCGTCGGCCCAGCCCGGCGCGCACATCCAGCAGAACTCCCCGCGTGGCCCGACGATGACGCCGCGCTCCCCGTCGGCGAGGAGCGCGTACTCCCGCAGCACGTGCGGCGGGAAACGTTCGGTGCCCATGAGTGATCGGTTACCCCGGCGCTGGGTTTCAACCGCGTGAGCCGATCTTGGCTCGGGGCCTGCTTGGGCCGGGGATTCGGGGGTAGGCGGGATCGCATGTCGCTCTATCACGACCTTGCTACCTGCGTGAACGGTGAAGTCCGGGTTGATGAGGGGTCGTTGTCGGCGTACGCGCACGATTCCTCGAATTATCGGCAGACGCCGATCGCGGTGGTGGTGCCCCGAGATGTGGACGCCGGCGTCGAGGCGGTACGGGTCTGCCGGGAGCACGACGTGCCGGTGTTCTCGCGCGGGGGCGGCACGAGCCTAGCCGGGCAGTGCTGCAACGAGGGAGTGGTGATCGACTGGTCGAAGTACTGCAACCGGCTGCTCAAGGTCGACGGCCGCCGCGCGTGGGTCGAGCCCGGCGCCTGCCTGGACGACCTCAACGCCGAGCTGGCCGGCCGCCACCTCATGGTCGGGCCGAAACCCTCGACCCATGACACCTGCACGATCGGCGGGATGATCGGCAACAACTCCTGCGGGGCGTCCGCGCAGGCGTACGGGAAGATGGCGGACTCGGTGGTCCGGCTGGAGGTGCTGACCTACGACGGGGTGCGGATGTGGGTCGGGCCGACAAGCGACGAGGAGTACGAACGCGTGCTCGCCGAAGGCGGCCGGCATGCGGAGATCTACCGGGCGTTGCGGGAGCTGCGGGATGAGAACCTGGCGCTGATCCGGACCCGGTACCCCGACATCCCTCGCCGGGTCTCCGGCTACAACCTCGACGCTTTGTTGCCCGAGAACGGCTTCGACCTCGCGCGTGCCCTGGTGGGCAGCGAGTCCACCCTGGTCACCGTCCTGCAGGCGGAGATCAAGCTGTTTCCGGTGCCGCCGTACCAGGCACTGGCGGTGCTCGGCTATCCGGACGTGGCGAGCGCCGGCGACGCCGTCCCCCAGGCGGCGGCGCTCCAGCCGCTGGCGCTGGAGGGCCTGGACCATCGGCTGATCGACCTGGCCCGGGTGGAGAAGATCGCTGGAACGGACGTTCTGGCCGACCTGCCAGAAGGGTCCGGCTGGCTGATGGCACGGTTCGGCGGTGAGACCCAGGAAGAGGCCGACCGGCGCGCGCAGCGGCTGATCGACGACAGCGGCGACGCCCACACCGCCTATCTGGACGACCCGGCCGAGGAGGAGCGGGTCTGGGAGGTGCGCGAGGCCGGTCTCGGCGCGACCGCGTACCCGCCGGGGAAGCCCGACACCCACGAAGGTTGGGAGGACGCGGCCGTGCCGCCGGACCGGCTCGGCGACTACCTGCGCGACTTCCGGCGGCTGCTCGACGAGTTCGGCTACCAGGACTCCTCGCTCTACGGGCACTTCGGCCAAGGGTGCGTGCACACCCGCATCCCGTTCGACCTGGATGATCCGGACGGAGTGGCGAAGTACCGCCGGTTCGTCGAGCGGGCGGCGCGGCTGGTCGCCTCCTACGGCGGGTCGCTGTCGGGCGAGCACGGCGACGGGCAGTCGCGCGCCGAACTGCTGCCGATCATGTTCGGCGCGGAGGTCGTACGGCTCTTCGGGGTGTTCAAGGGGATCTGGGACCCGGCCGGGCGGATGAACCCCGGCAAGATCGTCGACCCGCACCGGCTGGATGAGAACCTCGACCACCTCGACTACCACCCGGCCGAGCCGGCCACCCACTTCACCTACCCGGCCGACCATCATCGGTTCACCCACGCGGCGGCACGCTGCGTCGGGATCGGCAAGTGCCGGTCCAGTTCCGGTGGTGTGATGTGCCCCAGCTACCGGGTCACCCGGGAGGAGAAGCACGCCACGCGCGGCCGGGCCCGCATCCTGATGGAGATGATGCGGGGCGAGACCATCACCGGCGGCTGGCGTTCCAAGGACGTACACGAGGCGCTCGACCTGTGCCTGTCGTGCAAGGGCTGCCGCGGCGACTGCCCCGTCAACGTGGACATGGCCACCTACAAGGCCGAGTTCCTGTCCCATCACTACCACTGGCGTCCGCGACCGCCGTCGCACTACTCGATGGGCTGGCTGCCGCTGTGGGCCCGGCTCGCCTCCGCCGCGCCGGGCCTGGTGAACGCCGTGACGCACGCGCCCGGGCTGAGCGGGCTGGTCAAGCTGGCCGGGGGTGTCGACCGGCGCCGTGACCTGCCGCGCTTCACGACCGACCGGTTCACCGACTGGTTCGCCGACCGGCGTCCCGCCGTGGAGGGTGAGCCGGTCGTGCTGTGGCCGGACACCTTCACCAACAACTTCCACCCCGATGCCGCCAAGGCCGCCGTACGCCTGCTGGAGGCGTACGGGTATCGGGTGGAGGTCCCCCCCGTGCCGTTGTGCTGCGGACTGACCTGGATCTCAACGGGACAACTCGCGACCGCGAAACGCGTCCTGGGACGTACGGTCGCGGCGCTGACGCCCCGGCTGCGGAACGGTGTGAAGGTCGTGGGGCTGGAGCCGAGCTGCACGGCCGTGTTCCGCTCCGACGCACCCGAGCTCCTCGACGGCGATCCGGACGTGAAGCTGCTGAGCGAGCAGACGGTCTCTTTGGCCGAGCTGCTCGCCGACCGGGTCCCGACCGCGCCTGTCCCGGGCACCGGGATCCGCGCGCTCGCCCAGCCGCACTGTCACCAGCACGCCATCTGGGGCTTCGAGGCCGACAGGAAGCTCCTCGAACGCGTCGGCGTCCAGGTCGAGGTGCTCGATGCGGGCTGCTGTGGGCTGGCCGGCAACTTCGGCTTCGAACGCGGCCACTACGAGGTGTCCACCGGAGCCGCCGAACTGGGCGTGTGGCCGGCGGTGCGCGACGCCGACCCCGGCGACCGGATCCTCGCCGACGGATTCTCCTGCCGCACCCAGATCGAGTCCGGTACGTCGGCGCGGCCGGTTCACCTCGCCGAACTGCTCGCCGAGATTCTGCTGTGACGGCGCGCTGGGGCGTCCTGCCGGTAGAAGCCGGATCGCGGGGGTAGGCGGATTCATGGAAGCGTCTCGACCAGCGACGCAGCAGGCGGGTCGGTGCCGGCAGGCACCCTCGTTGACCTTGAGTTGATGCTGAGAAGGAGTGGATCATGGCGTCGAAGACCGTGGCTGACTACATTCTGGAGCGCCTGCGCGACTGGGGGGTCGAAAAGGTCTTCGGCTATCCCGGTGACGGCATCAACGGACTGCTGGCCGCGTGGGGACGCGCGGGCGATGAGCCGATGTTCGTCCAGGCGCGGCACGAGGAGATGAGCGCGTTCGAGGCGGTGGGGTACGCCAAGTTCAGCGGCGGCCTGGGCGTCTGCGCGGCGACGTCGGGGCCGGGAGCCATTCACCTGCTCAACGGCCTCTACGACGCCAAGCTCGACCACGTTCCCGTCGTCGCCATCGTGGGTCAGACCAACCGCAGCGCGATGGGCGGCTCCTACCAGCAGGAGGTCGACCTGCTGAGCCTGTTCAAGGACGTGGCCAGCGACTACGTACAGATGGTCACGGTGCCCGAACAGCTGCCGAACGTGCTGGACCGGGCGATCCGCGTCGCCCTGGCCGAACACGCGCCCACCGCGATCATCATCCCGGCCGACGTGCAGGAGCTGGAGTACTCCGCGCCCGGGCACGCGTTCAAGATGGTGCCCTCCAGCCTCGGCATCGAATGGCCACAGGTCGCCGCCGAGGACGCGGCGATCCGCAAGGCGGCCGACCTGCTGAACGCCGGTGAGAAGGTCGCGATCCTGGCCGGCGCGGGCGCACGCGGCGCACGCGCGGAACTCATGCAGGTCGCCGACCTGCTCGGCGCCGGCGTCGCCAAGGCGCTGCTCGGAAAAGACGTGCTCTCCGACGAGCTCCCCTACGTCACCGGCTCCATCGGGCTGCTGGGCACACGCCCGAGCTACGAGATGATGAACGACTGCGACACGCTGCTCACCGTCGGCTCCAGCTTCCCCTACAGCCAGTTCATGCCGTCCTTCGGGCAGGCGCGGGGCGTGCAGATCGACCTCGACGCCAAGCAGATCGGGATGCGCTACCCGTACGAGGTGAACCTCGTCGGCGACGCCGCGGCGACCCTGCGCGCTCTGATCCCGCTGCTGGAGCGCAAGGAGAGCCGGTCCTGGCGCGAGGGCATCGAGGCGAACGTCGAGCGCTGGTGGGAGACCATGAAGATGGAGGCCATGGTCGACGCCGCTCCGATCAACCCGATGCGGCTGTTCCACGAGCTGTCCGAACGGCTGCCCGCAGGCGCCATCATCAGCGCCGACTCCGGATCGGCCGCCAACTGGTACGCCCGTAACCTACGGTTCCGCGACGACGTACGCGGCTCACTGTCCGGCACGCTGGCCACCATGGGCCCGGGCGTGCCGTACGGCATCGGCGCCAAGTTCGCCCACCCGGACCGGCCCGCGATCGTGTTCGCCGGCGACGGCGCGATGCAGATGAACGGGCTCGCCGAACTGATCACCATCAAGCACTACTGGCAGGACTGGTCCGACCCGCGGCTGATCGTGGCGGTGCTCCACAACAACGACCTCAACCAGGTCACCTGGGAGATGCGCGCCATGCAGGGCGCAGCGAAGTTCCCCCAGTCCCAGACCCTGCCGGACGTGGACTACGCGGCCTTCGCCGCCGGCCTCGGCCTCCAGGCCATCACCGTGGACAAACCCGACCAGATCGCAAGCGCCTGGGAACGCGCGCTGTCCGCCGACCGGCCGACCGTCCTGGATGTGCACGTCGACCCGGACGTGCCGCCCATCCCACCGCACGCGACGTTCGAGCAGATGAAGGACTCCGCCGAGGCGATCCTGCAGGGCGACGAGAACCGCTGGGGCCTCATCCGCGAAGGCGTGAAGACCAAGATCCAGGAGTTCCTGCCCCACCGCGACGACAAGTGATCGACCCGCCTGTCGAATCGGTCTGCGCGAGCGCGTACACCGTGCCGACCGACGCGCCCGAGGCCGACGGCACGCTCGCCTGGGAGGCCACCACGCTGGTACTGGCGGAGGTACGGGCGGGCGGCCAGGTCGGGACGGGCTGGACATACGGACCGGCCGCGTGCGCGGCGGAGATCGGCGAACGGCTGGCCGACGTGCTGCGCGGGCGGTCCGCGCTGGACGTCACCGGCACCTGGCAGGCGATGATCCGCGCGGTCCGCAACGACGGCCGGCCGGGCGCGGTCGGGTACGCGATCTCCGCCGTCGACGTGGCGTTGTGGGACCTGAAGGCGCGGCTGCTCGACGTGCCGCTGCACCGGCTGATCGGGGCGGTGCACGACGAGGTGCCGGTGTACGGCAGCGGCGGCTTCACCACCTATGACGACGCGCGGCTCACCGAGCAGCTCACCGCTTGGACCCGGCGGATCCCCCGCGTGAAGATCAAGATCGGCGAGTCCTGGGGCACCCGGACGGACCGCGACCTGGCCCGCATGCGCCGCGCCCGCGAAGTGATCGGTCCCGGGGTCGAGCTGTACGTCGACGCGAACGGCGGGTACACGGCCAAGCAGGCCGTCCGCGTGATGCGCGAGGCCGCCGACCTGGACGTGCGCTGGTTGGAGGAACCCGTCTCCTCCGACGACCTGGCCGGGCTCGCCGCCGTACGCGCCGCCGTGACGGCGGACGTCACGGCCGGCGAGTACGGCTACGACCTGACCTACTTCCGGCGGATGTGCGAGGCCGGTGCGGTGGACTGCCTGCAGGCCGATGTGTCCCGCTGCGGCGGCATCAGCGAATGGCTCCGCGTCGCCGCGGTGGCCGCCGCGTACGGCCTGCAGATCTCGGGCCACTGCGCGCCACACCTGCACGCCCACGCCGCAGCGGCCACCCCCAACCTGCGCCACCTGGAGTGGTTCCACGACCACGTACGCATCGAGTCGATGCTCTTCGACGGCTGCCTGAACCCGGACGGCGGCGCCATCCGGCCCCGCTCCGACATCCCGGGCCACGGCCTGACCTTCCGCCACACCGACGCGGCCGCCTACCAGGTCACGCCCTGATATATGGCGCCTGGCCGTCAGCCGGCGAAGAAGTCTCCCAGGGAGGCCGCGAGCGCGTCCGGGGCTTGCTCCGCGACGTGGTGCCCTGAGTCGATTCCGTGGCCACGCACGTCGGGTGCCCACTGCTGCCAGATCTTCAGCGGATCGCCGTAGAGATCTTCGAGGTCGTCCTGGAGTGACCACAAGATCAGCGCGGGGCACCCGATCCTTACCCCGGCGGTCCGGTCGGCCTCTTCGTGGTGCTTGTCGATGGTGAGACCCGCTCGGTAGTCCTCCAGCATCGCCCGAACTACCTCGGGGTTCCTCGTGGCCTCACGCCATTCGTCGTAGTTCTCCTGCCCCATGCTCCGTGGGTCGCCGCGGTACCAGCCGTCGGGGTCGGCATTGATGACACGCTCGGGAATGTCGGGCTGGGCGAAGAAGAACCAGTGCCACCACTGTATGGCGAACTCCGCCGTGATGCGGGACAGGTGCTCGCTGATGGGCAGGCAGTCGACCAACGCCACTCGTGTCACCGCGCCGGGGTGATCGAGCGCGAGGCGCAGTGCGACGCTTCCGCCGCGGTCGTGCCCTGCGAGGGAGAACCGGGCATGGCCGAGCGAACGCATCACCGCGACCATGTCGCCCGCGACCGCGCGCTTGGAGTAGCCGACGTGATCTGCTGTCGGCGCCGGGCCACGAGACCGGCCGTACCCTCGCAGATCGGGACAGACGACGGTGAAACCGCGCTCGACCAGTTGAGGGGCGACGCGATGCCAGGTCGCGGAGGTCCTGGGATGGCCGTGCAGCAACAGGACCGGCGGTCCCTGCCCGCCATGGCGGACGAAGATCGATGCGTCCTCGACCTGGACCAGCGTGGAATCGAAGCCTTCGAACATGGCTCGGCCCCTTCAGGGTCTCGCCCGCGACGCCTGCATCAGCCCGGCGGTGGCGAGGGTCAGCGCGCCGGTCCCGTCGACCAGGGCCGGGCGTCGCCAGATCGGCGAGACGGCGACGGCGCAGGTGGAGGCGTGCAACGGGTCGACGGCCGCGCCCGCGCGCAACGCCCGCGGCGTCGGCCGGGCCAGCTCGACGGCGGCCTGCACCACGTGACGAGCACCGAGAACGCGCATCACCGGCACCTGTGAGGCCGTCGCCGCGCGCCCGGACAGGACGTGCAGCACCGCACGCGGTGCGGTGACCAGGAGTCCTCCCCAGGCGAGACGCAGCACGGGCAGCGATCGCCTCACACCGGCCTCCGCAGCAGGCCGGCGCCGGCCGCGCCCAGCACGGCACCGGCCGCCATCGCCAGTACGCCGCGATGCTGCGCGGCCCACATCTGGACGCTGCGATCGTGGGCGCGGTCGTCGAATCCTCCGTGCGCGCCGTAGTCACGGCCGTCCTTGCCGTCCGCGGGCCGCCAGAGGTTCGCGGGCTGATGCGGATCGCGCGGCCGGCCGGTCTGCTGGGACTTGAATCCGGTACGCGCGAGGTAGCGGTCCAGCAGACCGGGGATCACCCGGTTGGCCAGCAACGTCGCGACCGTGCTGCCGCCGACCCAGTACTCACGCCGCTCGGGATGATCCGCCGCGTACGCCAGGGCACGCGCGGCCACCTCCGGCTGGTAGATCGGGGGTACGGGCTGCGCCTGCTCCGGCAACTGGGAGGCGACCCAGTCGAACTGCGGCGTGTTCACCGCGGGCATGTGCACCATCGTCACCCGGACGTTGCCGCCCCGGTGCAGCAGTTCGGTGCGCAGCGACTCATGGAAGCCCTGGACCGCGTGCTTGGCGCCGCAGTACGCCGACTGGAGCGGGATACCCCGCTTGGCCAGGGCGGACCCGGTCTGCACGATGGTGCCGTGGTCGCGCGGCAGCATCCGCTCCAGTGCCGCCTTGGTGCCGTACACGAACCCGAGGTAGGTCACCTCGGTGGTCCGCTTGAACTCGGCCGGGTCGATGTCGGTGAACTCGGCGAAGATGGAGCTGAACGCCACGTTGACCCACACGTCGATCGGCCCGAGCACCGCTTCGGTACGCTCGGCGGCGGCGCGTACCTGCTCGAAGTCGGCCACGTCGGTCGGGATCGGCAGCGCCTCACCGCCGGCCGCGCATACCTCCTCCGAGGCGGCCTCCAAGCCCGTCTCTCCGCGGGCCAGCAACGCGACCTTGGCGCCCCGGGCGCCGAACAGCCGCGCCGTCGCACGGCCGATGCCGCCGCTGGCGCCGGTGACGACCACGACTCGAGCGTCGCCCATGCCACTCACCTCCGTGATCACAAGGCGCGCAGGGCCGGGAGGAGTTCGCGTTCGGCCCAGGTGAAGAACTTCCCCTGCGCCTCCGCGCCGATCTGGACGAGTGCGATCTCGTCGAAGCCCGCGTCGATGAAGGGCTTGATCTTGCGGACGTGCTCATCGACGTCCGGTCCGCAGGGCAGTTCCTCGGCGACCTGCTCGGGGGTGACGTGCCGCGTGGCGGACTCGAAGCCGGGCGCGCCGGGCAGGTCGGCGTTCACCGCCCAGCCGAGGCCGAACCAGCGGAACTGCTCGTGCGCCCGCTTCACCGCGGCGTCCCGGTCGGTGTCGTAGGCGAGTGCGATCTGCCCGACCCGGGGCTTACCGGCGCCGCCGGCGGCGTCGAACATCTCGCCGAGCTCGGCGCGGGGTTCCGTGGCGATCATCAGATCCGCCTTCTCCCCCGCCAGCCCGCACGACCTCTTGCCGGACACCGCCAGACCGATCGGCACGCGTGTCTCGGGCAGGTCCCACAGCTTGGCCTGCTCGACGTCGAAGTGGGTGCCGCGGTGGTTGACGTTCCCGCCGTCGAACAGGGCGGAGATCACCTCGAGTGCCTCGGCGAGCATCTCGTGGCGTACGCCGGACATCGGCCAGCGCCGGCCGACCACGTGCTCGTTGAGGTTCTCCCCCGCGCCCAGCCCGAGCCGGAACCGTCCGCCCGACAGGATCTGCACGGTCGCCGCCTTCTGCGCCACCACGGCCGGGTGGTACCGCATGATCGGGCAGGTCACGAAGGTCATCAACGGAATCCGCTCCGTGGCCTGAGCGGCGGCCCCCAGGATCGACCAGACATAGCCGGAGTGGCCCTGCGAGGCCAGCCACGGCTGGTAGTGGTCACTGATCACCGAGAAGTCGAAGCCGGCCTCCTCGGCCGACCGCACATCACGGACAAGCTGGTCAGGCGCTGCCTGCTCACACATCATCGTGTAGCCGAAGGCGGTCATCTACGAATCTCCCCCAAGGGTCGATCGGGCGACCGTCCAAGCCTGGGCCCGGACGGCCTCCGCGCGGATGGTGGATGAGGACTTCGACCGGCCGGCGTTTCGCCACCCGCCCGTCTCGGTGCTGTAGCCCTCCGACGAACTCCTGGAACACCGCTCGCGCTACCCAGGCCGCCTGGCGACAAACAGTGCGGGGCATGAGCCTGTCGATCCAGCGCTTGACGTGTGCCTGGCCCATGCGCAGGCGGATGCCCTTGTCGAACATCTGCAGCATGGGCAGCGGGTCCGCCGCCCCGCCATAGACCCCGCTGATCGACAGCGTCCCACTGCGGCGTACGGTCTCGATGCCCTGGTAGAGCGTGGCGAGACGGTCGATGCCGACCTTCTTCATCAGCGCTCCGGCGGCGACGTCGGGCAGCATGCTGGTCAGGCTTTGGGCGATCTTCGCGTTCGGCGAGCCGTGGGCCTCCATCCCGACCGCGTCGATGACCGCGTCGGTGCCCCGCCCGTCGGTGAGGCGCGTACGGCGCCGGGCACGTCGTCGCACTGCCACGCGTCGAGCACCTCGATGTCGTGGCGGCGGGCCATCTCCAGGCGCTCCGGGACGCCGTCCACTCCGATCACGCGATGACCGAGGTGGCGGGCGATGCGGGCGGACATCTGGCCGATCGGCCCGAGGCCGAAGACCGTGACGCTTCCGCCCTCGGGGATCTCGGCGAACTCGACGGCCTGCCACGCGGTGGGCAGCACGTCGGACAGGTAGACGAACCGTTCGTCCGCGGGCCCCTCGGGCACCTTGATCGGCCCGAAGTGCGCCTGCGGTACGCGGAGGAACTGCGCCTGGCCGCCGGGCACCTGACCGTACAGCTTCGTGTAGCCGAACAGTGCCGCGCCGGTGCCCTGCTCGCGGACCTGGGTGGTCTCGCACTGGGCGTACAGCTCCCCGGTCGCACATGAAGCACTGGCCACAGGAGATGTTGAGCGGGATCACGACCCGGTCGCCCGGCCGGATGTGGATGACTTCTGCACCGATCTCTTCGACCACGCCCATGGGCTCGTGCCCGAGGATGTCACCCTCGTCGATGAACGGGCCGAGCACCTCGTAAAGGTGCAGGTCCGAGCCGCAGATCGCGGTCGTCGTCACCCGGATGATGGCATCCGTCGGCTCTTTGATGCTTGGGTCCGGCACCTCGTCGACGCGTACGTCGCGCCTGCCGTGCCACGCCAGTGCCTTCATCGCCGCTCCCCTTCATCCCGCCGGCTCCCGCCCGAGTCGCCTGGACGCGCCGGCGCGGTCTCTGCCGGTCGGCTCCCGCTACCCCCGCATCCGGGGAACCCACATCGCGGCCCCTGTTCCGAATGGTCCTCCTACCCCGGGGTAGGGCCCGAAGCAGTGAGCCGGGCCCTACCTGGAGGTGGTCATGCCGCGACAGCAATGGAGTAAGAAACGCGAACGGCAGTACGAGCACATCAAGTCCTCGGCCGAGGACCGTGGTGAGAGCGAAGACCGCGCGGAGGAGATCGCCGCCCGTACGGTCAACAAGAACCGCGCCCAGTCCGGAGAGTCCAAGCAGGCCAGCAAGACCTCGACCCGCGACATGTCTCCTCAAAAACGCGGCGGCAAGAGGTCGGGCAAACCCGGACCTCGCGGCCAGGCCAAGGACCAGCTGTACGCCGAGGCCAAACGCCGCGGGATCAAAGGCCGTTCGAACATGAACAAGAAACAGCTCCAGGACGCTCTCAGCAAGTAACTTGGCGAACTCTGACAGCGAAGGCCCGACGGCCCACCGCTCAACGACGTCTCCGCCTGGACGACCGGACGCCGTGCTTCGTGGCATATTCATCGACGGATGTTGGGATTCAGTCGCGTCGCCTTTGGCTAGTTCGTGATAGCCGCCGCCTGTCGGCAAGTGTCGCTTGTGAATCCGGGAGCTGTGATGAGCGTATTCAACGAGGCACTGGAGTTCCTCGGTCTGGCCGGTGGCTCGGCCCCTCGTCACCGATACGAACTGAGGATCGCGAAGACGCGCAAAGAGCAGCGGGAGCTCGCCGCGACAATGCGCCGCCTGCCGGGACGCTTTGCGGGCCGGCTCCCGGCACGGACGGTTGAGCAGGTCCACACCTCGGCCGCCGCTGGGCGATGGGAGCGGGCCGTCGATGAACTGATCACCGCGTTGCGTACCCACGGTGCGGCGGTGACCGGCGCCGAACGCGCGGAGTTACGCGCCGTCCTAGGCGCACTGGACATATCTGGCGACCGTATCGACGGCCTGTGCGGAACGGATGCTTACAGGGGCCCTGCCGCATAGGACGCGGAGCCTTTTCGGCCGGATCAGGCGTCTTGGAGGAGCTGGCGACGCAGTTGGGCAAGGGTCCTGGAGATGAGCCGGGAGACGTGCATCTGGGAGATGCCGAGAAGATCAGCGATTTCGGCCTGGTTTTGTTTCCGTAGAACCGGTGCAGCAGGATCGTACGCTCGCGTTCCGGCAGATTCTCCAGCATCGGCCGTAGCGCGCTGCGGTCCAGGACCATCTCGAGCTGAGAATCATCGCTCCCGAGGAGCTCGCCGACGGCGGCACTGTCGTCGTCTTCGGAGGCCGGGACGTCCAGGGAGATCGTCTGGTAGGCGTCGGCAGCGCCGATGGTCTCGATGGCCTCCTCTTCGGTGATGCCGAGCAGCTCACAGACCTCTGGAATGGTCGGCGGACGGCCGTTCGCGTGGATGAAGTCCTGCCGCGCGGTGCGCAGGGCGACACGGAGTTCCTGCAGACGGCGGGGCATGCGCATAGCCCAGGTGTGGTCCCTGAAGTGGCGTTTGACCTCGCCGACCATGGTGGGCACGGCGAACGCCAAGAATTTTCCCCCGTACGTGGGGTCGTACCGGTTGATCGCCTTGACCAGGCCGAGCATGGCGGCCTGCTCAATGTCCTCCCGGGGCTCGCTGTGGCCCGTGTAGCGACGGCAGACGTGGCGGACCAGAGGTGTGTGGATCCGTACGAGTTCAGAGCGGAGCTGCTCCCATCGGGGATCCCGCTCCGAGGTCACCGCGAGTTCTTCCAGGAGTTCTTCGGCGCGACCATCATCGAAACCGGTGCGTGTGGGCATGCTCATATCCCTCTGCTCGTGGAAGACGGGTCATCTGACGCGTCAGCAGCAGGGCGGCGTCGTTGCCCAAGCACTGGCCCCATAGTCGACCCGCTGGACAACGAACGCAAGGCGCCACGACAGGCGAGCCGACCGAGGTTGCCCCGTTCGAGAGCCGGGTAGCGGGCTGAGAGGACCGTGGCCCCCCGATGTCCGTACGAAGGGGAGACCATGCGCGCACAGGACCAGGCCGTCCGGGATGCCCGGCCGGCCGGTCTGGGGCTGCCGGGCATTCTGCTGGGGGTGGGGCTCGGCGGGTTCGTCGACGGCATCCTGCTCCATCAGATCCTGCAGTGGCACCACATGCTCACCAGCACCGACACCGACAACATCGGCGTGAGGTACTACAACCCGCACACCGTCACCGGGCTGAGGATGAACACCGTGTGGGACGGCCTCTTCCACGTCGTGTGCTGGCTGTCCGTACTGACCGGCCTGGCCGTCCTGTATTCCCGGGTCACCCATCGGCGACGGGAGGTGTGGTCCTCCCGCGTGCTGTGGGGCTGGATTCTGGCCGGCTGGGGGCTGTTCAATCTCGTCGAAGGCATCATCGACCACCAGATCCTGGGCATCCATCACGTACATGGCGGCCCTCGGCAGATCTGGTGGGACATCGGCTTCCTCGTCCTCGGAGCCGTGCTCGTGGCCGCGGGCCATCTCCTGCGACGCACCGGCGGCTTCGCCGACGATCCCGCTGAGCGGACCATTTGATGCACGGCCCGCCCATGCCCGCGTACGGACTTTGGAGCATCGTCCCGCCGATGGCGGGCATCGTGCTGCTCGCGGTCACGTATCTCCTCCTCACCCGGCATGGCGTACGGCCGTGGTCACGGTGGCGTACGGCGGCGTTCCTCACCGGCTGTGTCCTGCTGGCCGCCGCTCTGCTCCCGCCGATCGCACCATTCGCGCACGAGGACTTCCGCGGCCACATGCTCCAGCACCTCCTGATCGGCATGTACGCGCCGCTGGCGCTGGTCTCAGGTGCCCCGATCACGGTGCTGCTCCGCGCGCTGCCCGTACACCACGCTCGACGCCTGACCC
This sequence comes from Actinoallomurus acaciae, assembly GCF_042429965.1. Taxonomy (NCBI): domain Bacteria; kingdom Bacillati; phylum Actinomycetota; class Actinomycetes; order Streptosporangiales; family Thermomonosporaceae; genus Actinoallomurus; species Actinoallomurus acaciae. The sequence continues at coordinate 1,059 of NZ_JBHLZP010000093.1, read as the reverse complement.
ACGTGCTGCGCAGCCGGTACCTGCGGCCTGTGACCCATCCGGTCACCGCCCTGATCCTGAGTACCGGCGGCCTGGCCGTCCTGTACTTCACCCCCGCCTACAACGCCGTCGCCGCCCGGCCGGACGCGCACTGGTTGCCGCATGCGCACTTCCTCCTGTCGGGCTGCCTGTTCTGCTGGGTCATCGCCGGTCCCGACCCGGCGCCCGCACGACCCGGCCTCACGGCACGGCTGGTCGTTCTCGGCGTGGCCGTCGCCGCGCACGCCACCATCGCCCAGCTGATGTACGGCGGGTTCCTCATCGACGTACACGGCCCCATCACCCAGGTCCGTGGCGGCGCCGAGCTCATGTACTACGGCGGAGACATCGCCGAACTCCTGCTCGCCGCTGCCGCGGTCACGATTTCGCGCCCGGCGCGCCGCCTCGTCCCGGTCCCCGTCTGCTAGTGTCCTGCGCCGGAAATCTTGGCGATATATTCGGCTAATGAATTGAGGATCTCCTCGGCGGTCTTGGTCGACACGAACGGCCTGGGGTCCTCGTTCCAGGTCTTGATCCACGTGCGTATGTCGCTTTCGAGTGCGTGGATGCTGGTGTGGACGCCGCGGCGGATCATCTGGTCGGTGAGGTAGCCGAACCAGCGTTCGACCTGGTTGATCCATGATGAGCCGGTCGGGGTGAAGTGCGCGTGGAAGCGGGGATGGCGGGCGAGCCAGGTCTGGATCTCGGGGGTCTTGTGGGTAGCGTAATTGTCACAGACCAGGTGAACGTCGAGGTCGGCCGGCACGACTTTGTCTATCTTGACCAGGAATTTCTTGAACTCGGTCGCGCGGTGACGGCGGTGGAGCTGTGAGATGACGGTGCCATCGGCGATGTTGAACGCGGCGAACAGGCTGGTGATGCCCTGCCGCAGGTAGTCGTGGGTGCGGCGTTCGGGCATGCCCGGCATCATCGGCAGCACCGGCGCCAACCGGTCCAGGGCCTGGATCTGTTGGGTCGGGGACGGGACGCCGTGCGGCCTTTCGGCCGCCGGTTTTCCCGTCCCCGCCCGCCGAACCCGGC
>NZ_JBHLZP010000092.1:0-21369 GCF_042429965.1 Actinoallomurus acaciae | reverse complement strand
TGCTCGGCGGCCTGCTCGCGGCGGGCGCGACGGCCGGCATCGGCGCGGTCGGCGTCCGTGCGGTCGGCGTACCGCTCGCGGTGCCGTGGACACCGCTGCTCCTGCTGGTCCCGGGAGCCTTCCTGGTGACCGGTGTGACCAGTGTGTGGAGCACGTTGTCGGCCACGCGGCGGCGGCCGGTGACCGCGCGGGAGTGAGCCTTCCCGGCCCGGGGTGGTCAGGCCAGGAGTTCGGCGAACCGGCCGGGGTCGAGGTAACTGCGGGTCAGCAGGATCCGGCCGTCGCGGACGCGCAGGATGAGGAGTTGCGAGAGGCGGAATCCGGCTCCGGTGGAGACGACGGTGCCGACGACCTCGTACTCGGCGATGATCACCTCGGGGTCGGTGGTGTCCCACACCTGGACGTTCTCAAAGCCCTGGTACTTCACCGGCGACCGGCCGCCCTGGGCGTCCATCAGCCGGCGAAGGGCCTCTTGTCCCTCGACGCGGGCCGGGGCGCCGGCCGGGGCGAACGGGATCTCGTGCACCGCGTCCTCCGCGTACAGGTCCACGGCTCCCGCCTCGTCGGCGACGGTGAGCTCGTGCAGCCGCGCGAGAACCTCGCGGGGAGTGGCAGCGGTCGAAGATGACATGCGTAATCTCCTGATCGAAGGTCGGTGAACGTCGCGCGGACCGCGCGCCGGAAATATCCGGGGTGGTTACCCCGGATCTGGAAATATACGGGGTCCCTACCCCGCTTGTCTATGGAAGGGCGTCATGGCCGCGGACGACATCAGTGAGCACGCCCGGGAACGGACGAGGCCGATGCGGGCGGATGCCCGGCGCAACCGCGAGAGGCTCCTCGAGGTCGCGCGGGAGTGCTTCGCGACGGAGGGCGTGTCCGTACCGGTCGATGAGATCGCCCGCCGCGCCGGGCTGGGTGCCGGCACCATGCACCGACACTTCCCGACCAAGGAGTCGCTGTTCGAGGCCATTGTGCTCGACCGGATCGCCCAGCTGGTGGACGAGGCGCGCGCCCTAGCCGAGGCCGAGGACCCGGGCGAGGCGTTCTTCGGGTTCTGCCGCGGCATGGTCGAACGCGGCACGGAGAGCCGGGGGCTGGCCGAGATCCTGGCCGGAGCCGGCGTCGACGCGAAGGCCAGGATCGCAGCCGAGACCGGCCGACTGGACCGGGCGTTGGAACGCCTGGTGGAGCGTGCCCGCGAAAGCGGCCAGGTCCGCGCCGACATCGGCGTCAATGACGTACGCGCTCTGCTGAACAGCATCCACACCGCCGTGGAACACGAACACGGCGACCGGCAGATGGCCCTGCGCATGATGACCGTCATCTGCGACGGCCTGCGCGCGGATCGGCCCTAGCTACGCCCCTGCCGGTCGATGATGACGGGCAGGGCCCGCGCGAGGGAGGCCAGGCTCTTGCCCTCCTCGCCGCTCAGCACGCGGTGGGCGGTGGAGAAGGGGAACGCCTTCACCCCGGAGACCTCGACGGCGAGGCTGCCTTCGTGGTCGATCCACGTGCCGCCGTACTCCTGGACCAGGACCCGGCCGGTGTAGGCGCCGGCGAGTTGCCACCACAGGCGGAGCCGGTCCTCGGCGAGCGGCCCGTCGGCCAGCAGGGCCCAGCACACCTCGTCCAGTTCGGCGAGGGAGGCGAGCGAACCATCGAGGCGGCGGTCATGGTCGGTGGCGACCAGCCGGGCGCACTCGGCGGCGAGGTGGTCCAGCATCTCGATGTCGGGGGCGGTCATGCCGTGATGATCGCAAGCTCTGGCCCCGGCGTGCCAGCCGTTATCTCCCCGCCGGACACGCGCGGAACCGACCGGGCGTACCGGATGGCGGCCTTGATCTAACGTCGCTGCCCCGCGTCTTCTGTGGATCTCGGCCGGGCTGACGATCGGAGCGCTGACCGCTCCGCTGCTCACCGAGTCCAGTGCCGGTCTCGTCGGCAGCGCGGGGACGGCGTCGTTGACCTGGTCCACGATCGGTCTGGTGACCGCCGTGGCACTCGGCGTCGCGGTGGTGGCGACCGCCGTTCCGGCCGTGCGCGCGGCCCGCTCCAGCACCGTCAGCGCGCTGGCCGACGCGGCACGCCCACCCCGCCGCACCGGTTGGCTGATCACTCTCTCAGCGCGACTGCCCGTCCCGTTTCTGCTCGCCCTGCGGGTCGCCGCCCGCCGGCCGCGACGGGTGGTACTCGGTGTGGTCAGCATCGCGGTCACGGTCAGCGGAATCGACGTCCTGCTGGTGCTCAACGCCTTCCTCGGCGACCAGCCGGGCACGGGCGCGTATACCGAGACTCAGGTGGTGGTGCTGCGGCACGTGCTCCTCGTCTGGACGGTCGTCCTGCTCTCCTTGGCGGCGGTCAACGCCATCGTCATCACCTGGGCGACGGTGCTCGACAACCGGCACGCGTCGGCGCTGGCACGCGCCCTCGGCGCGACCCCCCAGGAGACGACCGTCGCCCTGGCGGCCGCGCAGGTGCTGCCCGCGCTCGTCGGTGCCACCCTGGGCGTCTTCCCGGGAGGCCTCCTGCTGTTCGCCGCCATCAACACGATCACCGGCGGCGACAGCGACAGAGCCACGCTTCCCGCGCCCTGGCAGCTGATCGCCCTGGTACTGGCAACCGTGTTCGTGGTGGCGGTGCTCACCTTCATTCCCGCCCGCCTCGGGGGCCGCCGTCCGGTGACCGAGACTCTCTGAGCCGCGCTCGCATGATCTCGAGGGTCTGCCGGACCGGCATCGCTGAGAGCGAACGACCCCCGGGAAATAGATCAGGGCTCTCCTTTCTTGAGTGTGAGTGACTCAAGCTTTGGAGGCCTGATGAGCAAGACCGTCACCCTGCCGGTGCTGCCCCTCGACGACGAGGTCGTGCTGCCCGCGATGGTCGTGCCGTTGTCTCTCACGGACGATGAGGTACGAGGCGCCATCGAGACGGCGCGCACCACCGTGCCAGGGACGCTTTCGGACAACAAGGATGACAAGCCGCAGGTGCTCATCGTGCCTCGGCTGAACGGGAAATATGCGGCCGTCGGCACCCTGGCGGTCATCGAGCAGATCGGCCGGCTGCCGGGCGGTGACCCGGGGGCCGTCGTACGCGGCGTGGCGCGGGTGCGCATCGGCACCGGCACCTCCGGCCCGGGCAAGGCGCTGTGGGTCGAGGGCACCGTGGCCGAGGACACCGGCCTCGGCGCGCGGGCCGCGGAACTGGCCAAGGAGTACCAGGCCCTGGTCGTCGGCGTGCTGGAGAAGCGCGGCGCCTGGCAGGTCATCGACATGGTCCAGCAGATCGAGGACCCGTCGGTGATGGCCGACCGTTCCGGCTACGCGTCCTACCTCGACGCCGAGCAGAAGGTGCGGATCCTCGAGACCACCGACGTGACCGAGCGGCTGGAACTGGCGATCGGCTGGACCCGCGAGCACCTGGCCGAGCTGGACGTCGCCGAGACGATCCGCAAGGACGTCGAGGAGGGTGTGGAGAAGCAGCAGAAGGAGTTCCTGCTCCGCCAGCAGCTCGCCGCCATCCGCAAGGAGCTGGGCGAGCTCAGCGGCGACCCCTCCAGCGAGGAGGAGGACTACCGCGCTCGCGTGGAGGCCGCGGACCTGCCGGAGAAGGTGCGCGAGGCCGCGCTGAAGGAGGTCGACAAGCTCGAGCGGACCGCCGAGCAGTCGCCCGAGGTCGGCTGGATCCGCACCTGGCTCGACACCGTCCTCGACATCCCGTGGAACGAGCGGACCGAGGACGCGTACGACATCGCCGGCGCCAGGACGGTCCTCGACGAGGACCACACCGGGCTCGACGACGTCAAGGAGCGCATCGTCGAGTACCTCGCCGTGCGCAAGCGGCGTGAGGAGCGCGGTCTCGGCGTGATCGGCGGACGGCGTTCCGGCGCGGTGCTGGCCCTGGTCGGCCCGCCGGGTGTGGGCAAGACGTCCCTGGGCGAGTCGGTCGCGCGGGCGATGGGGCGCGAGTTCGTCCGCGTCGCGCTCGGCGGCGTACGCGACGAGGCGGAGATCCGCGGCCACCGGCGCACGTACGTCGGGGCGCTGCCGGGCCGGATCGTGCGCGCGATCCGCGAGGCGGGCTCGATGAACCCGGTCGTCCTCCTCGACGAGATCGACAAGGTCGGCGCCGACTACCGCGGCGACCCGACCGCCGCGCTGCTGGAGGTGCTGGACCCGGCGCAGAACCACACGTTCCGCGACCACTACCTCGAGGTGGAGCTCGACCTGTCCGACGTGGTCTTCCTGGCCACCGCAAACGCCCTGGAGACGATCCCGGGCCCGCTGCTGGACCGCACGGAGCTGGTCTCGCTCGACGGCTACACCGAGGACGAGAAGGTCACCATCGCCCGCGACCACCTGCTGCCGCGTCAGCTCGACAAGGCCGGCCTGACCGCCGAGGAGGTCACGATCGGCGAGGACGCGCTACGGATGCTGGCGGGGGAGTACACCCGTGAGGCGGGCGTACGGAGCCTGGAGCGGGCGATCGCGCGGGTGCTCCGCAAGGTGGCGGCGAACGCCGCGCTGGAGGCCGCGGATCCCGCCGACCCCGACCGGCCTCCGGTCCTGCCGGCGTCGGTGGGCGCGGACGACCTGCGCGACTACCTCGGGCGGCCCCGGTTCACCCCGGAGACCTCGCTCAAGGAGGAGGAGCGCCGTACGGCGGTGCCCGGCGTGGCCACCGGCCTCGCGGTCACCGGGGCGGGCGGCGACGTGCTCTACATCGAGGCGTCGCTGGCCGACGAGGAGACCGGCGAGACCGGCGTGACGCTGACCGGCCAGCTCGGCGACGTCATGAAGGAGTCGGCCCGGATCGCCCTGTCGTACCTGCGCTCGCGCGGCGCGGAGATGGAGCTGCCGGTCGGCGACCTGAAGAACCGCGGCGTGCACGTCCACGTGCCCGCCGGGGCCGTGCCCAAGGACGGGCCGAGCGCCGGCGTCACGATGACGACCGCACTCGCGTCGCTGCTGTCCGGCCGCCTCGTACGCTCCGACGTGGCGATGACCGGCGAGGTCTCGCTGACCGGGCGCGTCCTGCCCATCGGCGGGGTCAAGCAGAAGCTGCTCGCCGCGCACCGGGCGGGGATCACCACGGTCCTCATCCCCAAGCGCAACGGGCCCGACCTGGACGACGTGCCGGCGGAGGTGCTGGAGCAGCTGACCGTCCACCTGGCCTCGGACGTCCGCGAGGTGCTCGACTGGGCGCTGGAACCGGCGACGACCGGGCAGACGGTGGCCGCCTGACATCTCCCTGAACGGCCTGATGGCCGCTGGAAGGGCGGTCCCGCGGAGGCGGGACCGCCTTTTCCGCTTACGCGGTGCTTAGGGGTTTCTGCGCGACAATCGGGTTCGCTAGGCCCACTGAATCGTGAACAGAGGAAAGTGAGATGGCGGAACACGACGAGCACGATCCCCGCGAGAGCGCCACACCGGCCGGGGAGCCGTCGGCCCCACGGCCCGAACCGCCCGCCGAACCCGCCGGCGGCGGGCAGGCACCGCCTCCGCCGGCCGCACCGGCGCCGGGAGCACCGCCGCCTCAGGGCGGCGCGCAGACGGAGTTCCTCGAGTCCGGCCGCACGCCCCCGCCGTACGCGGAGGGCCCACCGAACGGACCGAGCCGCTGGCGCCGATGGTCCTCCAACGGCTCCGTACGGGCCGGCGCGCTGACCCTGGTGGCCGGACTGATCGGCGGCCTGGTCGGCGGCGGCATCGTGGCCGCGTTCAACCACGACCACGGCCCGGACCGACCGTCCCAGGTCCGACGCTTCGGCCCGGGAGAGATGGGCCGCGGCTTCGGCCCCGGCATGCGCGGCTGGGCACCGCCGAACGGCGGCTGGGGACAGAACCACCGCATGCCCCAGCCGAACCAGCCGGGCACACCGGCCCCGGCCCCCTCACCGACGTCGAGCGGCTGACCTCAGGCCGATCGGTCCGGGTCCGTTTCCGCCTGGGGTCGGCCCGGCCCCGCGTGACCGGGCGAAGCCGGACGAGGGTTGGAGGCCGAGCCACGGCGTGCCCGGCCGAAGCGGCCGGCTACACCGGCCGCGGTGCCTTCGCTGCGGCTGATCCTGGGCCGGTTGGTCCGGTTGCGTTTCTGCTTGGGGTCGGGTTGCGGTTTCGGCTCGGTCCCGGGCGGCTGGGCGTCGCCGGATGGTGATCCGGGCAGGGCCGGTGCGCCGTAACCGGCGCACCGGCCCCGGTGCCCTTGCGGCGGCTGGCCGCGGTCAGGACGGGGTGAGGCGGAAGACGCGCAGTTCGCGCTGGTCGGCGCGTTCGACGTAGGTGTCGTAGACCGACCAGATCCGTACGAGCCGGGGCCAGACCTCGGTGCGGGCGGCGCCCTCCAGCGCCTGTGCCGTGACCGGGATGCGGCGGCCCTGGTAGCGGACCTCGGCCTTCGCGTCGGCCAAGAGGTTCGCCGTCCACGCCGGGTGGTGGTCGCGGCCGAAGTTGCTGCCGACGACGACGAACGAGCCGTCCTCCTCGGGCAGGCAGATCAGCGGCGTCTCCCGTGGCAGGCCGGTCTTGCGGCCGGTCGTCGTGAGCACGATGCTCGGCAGCACGATCGCCGGCAGCAGGACGCGTCCGCCGGACAGACGGTGGAGTACCCGGTCCAGCGGCGGGACGACCCTGGGGCCGATCCGGGCGAACCACGGTGCGCTCGCCAGCCTCTGGGCGACCGGTGTGAGCACTCCTTGCAGGGCGCGAACGGGCATCACGATCTCCTTGTGGCGGTTGGGGCCTGTCTCAAGGCCCCGCTGTCCTACTGCGCGGCGTCCGGGTGGCGCCTCGCGTCGTCGTCGGTCGCCCCGGACGGAACGGGCCCCAGGCGCCCGGCACGGGAAGGACGCAGGTGCCCCGCGGCGGCGAGCCAGCGCAGAGTGTCGGCCACGCTCTCCTCCAACGGGCGGAGCGTGACGCCGAGAGCGTCGAGGGTGACCGTGTCGTCCGAGGGGACGAGCGTCACCATCAACTCGGCCGCGTCCCGCGTCAGCGGATACCGGAAGCCGTGCACCTTCTTCGCGGCGTCCAGCAGCGCACCGAGCGCGATCATGAGGCCGCCGGGCAGGGGGATCCGGCGGCAGCGGACGCCGGTCAGCACGTCGCACAGGTCGGCGAACTCCGGCCATCGCACGTAGTGCCCGCCCAGGATGAGCCGCCGGGCGCCCCGGCCGGGCTCGACGCAGCGTGCCAGGGCGTCCCCCAGGTCGCGTACGTCCAGGAGCGACACCCCTCCGGGCGACACCGGCCACGCGATGCCCAGCCCGGCGGCCAGGCCCGCGGGCATCGCGTCCAGGTGTGGCTGGGACGGCCCGAGCACCCCGCCCGGATAGACGATCGTGACGGGCGCGCCGTCGTCCTGCAGGCTCCGCGCGTACCGCTCGGCCTCCAGCTTGGACCGCCCGTACCCCGTACGCGGCCGGGCCAGGGGAGCGTCGGAGGTGATCACCGGGCCCGCGGGCGGGACGAACACCGCGATCGTGGAGGTGTGGATCACCGGGTCCAGGCCGCGGGCCACGGCCCCGCCGACCACGTTGCGCGTGCCGGTGACGTTGACCGAGACCAGGTCCGTACGGCGGCCCGTGACGCCGAGGGCGGCCGCGGCGTGGATCACCGAGTCGCAGCCGTCGAGCGCGCGGCCGACGGCCTCCCGGTCGAGCATGTCGCCGCCGCACATCTCGGTCTCGTCGGCGTCGACCCCGATCCCGGCGAGGACGCGGCCCGTCCGGCCGGGGTCGCGGACGAGCAGCCGGGGGCGGTGACCGGAGGCGAGGAGCGACTTCACCGCGTGCGATCCGACGTATCCCGAAGCACCGGTGACGAGTACCCGCATGGCCTTCAACGTAGTCCTCAGTGATCATCTGACGTCACATGCGGCAGCCGAGACGCCTCACATCCGTTATAGGTTTGCAACAATAGGTGTGATCTAGATCTCAATATTAGATTCCGCCCCTCAGGGGGACCGGGCGCCGTGTTCCGGGGGGAGGAGTGTCCGCATGGTGAGACGATCACCGGGCTCTGCTGGCTCGATATGCCCGTGTTTGTGCTGGTGAGGGCTGGTATCGACCTTAGTGATCGTTTTCACGTGGCCCCCCATCTGGGCGGCCAAAAGCGGAAAACATCCCGACGTACCCCCGAAGTACGAGGCTCAAACACGGTGATCGAAAAGTCGTCCGAAGCGCTGTTTCGGGTTCGCTAAATTTGTAATCCATGTCGCCAGGACATCCGAGCGCACCGCAATCCCCGACCACCACCGCCACCGAGATCTTGGAGCCTCCCAAAGTCGAAGATGGTAGCCAATTGTGGCGCATCGCCAGGGATTCAAAGACCCTCGACCTGAATTCTCCCTACAGCTATGTGCTCTGGTGCCGTGACTTCGCGGCGACCTCCGTGGTCGCCCGGTCCGGTGGTGAGGTCCGCGGCTTCGTGACCGGATTCGACCGCCCCGAGGAGCCCGGGACGCTCTTCGTGTGGCAGGTCGCGGTCGATGAGGACTGGCGTGGCCGCTCCCTGGCCGGCCGCATGCTCGGTCACCTCGCGGACCGGGGCCACCGGTACGTCGAGGCGACCGTGACCCCGGACAACATCGCCTCGGCCCGGCTCTTCACCGCCTTCGCCCGAGATCGCGGCGCCGAACTGCGTCGCACTCCGCTCCTCTCCGGGGACCTGTTCCCCGGCGACCACGAGCCGGAGGAGCTCTACCGCATCGGCCCACTGGACGTACCAGCCACGTCAGGAGACAGGTGAGACGCATGGACGTGTTCGAGTCGCTCGAGTCCGAGGTCCGCAGCTACTGCCGAGGATGGCCGGCGGTCTTCGAGAAGGCCTCCGGCAGCCGTCTGTACGACGAGGACGGCAACGCTTTCCTTGATTTCTTCGCCGGAGCGGGGACCCTCAACTACGGCCATAATCATCCGCTGCTGAAAGAGAAGCTCCTCGCCTATCTGGCGGATGACAATGTCGTGCACAGCCTCGATATGCACACCGTCGCGAAACGGCGTTTCCTCGAAACGCTCCACGACGTCGTGCTGGCACCTCGCGATCTCAACTACAAGGTCCAGTTCCCCGGCCCGGCGGGCACGACCGCGGTCGAGGCGGCGCTGAAGCTCGCCCGCAAGTACACCGGCCGGGAGACGGTCGTCAGCTTCACCAACGCCTTCCACGGCATGTCGCTCGGCGCGCTCGCCGTCACCGGCAACGGCATGAAGCGGGGCGGCGCCGGGATCCCGCTGGGCCACTCCGTGCCCATGCCGTTCGACAACTATCTCGACGGCCAGACGCCGGACTTCCTGCTGTTCGAGCGGCTCCTGGAGGACAGTGGCAGCGGCCTGGACGCCCCGGCCGCGGTCATCGTGGAGACGGTCCAGGGTGAGGGCGGGCTGAACGCCGCCACGCCCGAATGGCTCCGCGGCCTCGCCGACGTGTGCCGGCGTCACGACATGCTGCTCATCGTCGACGACGTCCAGATGGGCTGTGGGCGCACCGGGCCGTTCTTCAGCTTCGAGCAGGCCGGCATCGTGCCCGACATCGTCTGCCTGTCCAAGTCGCTGAGCGGCTACGGCCTGCCGTTCGCCGTGACGCTGTTCAAGCCGGAGCTCGACGTATGGGAGCCCGGTGAGCACAACGGAACGTTCCGTGGGCCGAACCCGGCGTTCGTCACCGCCACGGCCGCGCTGGAGCTCTGGGACGGCGAGGGGCTGGAGAAGGAGACCCTCGCCAAGGGCGAGCAGGTCGAGCAGGGGCTCGGCCGGATCGCCGCGGCCCACCCCGAGGCGATCAGCGGGCTCCGTGGACGCGGCCTCGCCCAGGGGCTGGCCTTCACCGAGGCCGCGGCGGCCACGAAGGTGTGCGCCCAGGCGTTCGACCGCCGCCTGCTGATGGAGACCTCGGGGCCGGAGAGCGAGGTCGTCAAGCTGCTGCCGCCCCTCACGACCACCCCCGACGAGCTCGACGAAGGGCTCGGCATCATCGCGGCCTCAGTGGACGCGGTGCTCGCCTGACCAGGAAGACAAGGCACAAGGAAGGGAGAACCCATTGATCGTCCGCTCGCTGAAGGAGATCAGCGGTACCGAGCGCGACGTGGAGGCACCCACCTGGCGGAGCCGGCGCTTCGTGCTGGCGAGCGAGAAGGTCGGCTTCTCGATGCACGACACGGTGCTGTACGCCGGCACCGAGACCCACATGTGGTACGCCAACCACATCGAGGGGGTCTACGTCATCGAGGGTGAGGGCGAGCTCGTCAACGAGGACACCGGAGACAAACACCGCCTCGAGCCCGGCACGCTCTATCTTCTCGACGGCCACGAGCATCACACCGTACGCGCACACACCGACCTGAGGACCGTCTGCGTCTTCAACCCACCGTGCACCGGACGGGAGGTACACGACGAGAACGGCGTCTACCCGTTGATCACCGAGGAGGCCTGACATGATCGAGCACCCGAACCCCGGCCCGAACGACCTCTACCCCACCCGTAAGGCCGGCGAGCCCGCCCTGCTCTACCGCACCGATCCCGTGGTGTACGGCGGCCCGGACGACGGACCCATCGACCCCGAGACCCTCGCGTCCTTCGACGAGAAGGGTTTCCTGACGGTCGAGGAGCTGCTCGCCCCCGAAGAGATCGAGCGCTACCGCACCGAGCTGCGCCGGCTGTCCGAGGACGAGGCCGTGCTGCGCGACGAGCGGACCGTCACCGAGCGCGGCTCCGACGAGATCCGGTCCATCTTCGAGGTGCACAAGGTCAGCGAGGTGTTCGCCGAGCTGGTGACCGACCCGCGCGTGGTCGGCCGGGCCCGTCAGATCCTGGGCTCCGACGTGTACGTGCACCAGAGCCGCGTCAACTACAAGCCCGGGTTCAAGGGCAAGGACTTCTACTGGCACTCGGACTTCGAGACCTGGCACGCCGAAGACGGAATGCCTCGTATGCGCGCTGTAAGCATTTCCATCGCGCTCACCGAGAATTTCGTCCACAATGGTGGCTTGATGATCATGCCGGGATCGCATCGGACATTCGTCTCATGTGTGGGCGAAACCCCTGACGATCACTACAAAGAGTCGCTGCGTGGTCAGGAGATCGGCACTCCGGACCCCGACAGCATCTCCATCCTGGCCAACAAACACGGCATCGATCTGTTCACCGGGCCCGCGGGTTCGGCGACAATGTTCGACTGCAATTGCATGCACGGCTCGAACGGCAACATCACGCCGTTCCCGCGGTCGAACGTCTTCATCGTCTTCAACAGTGTCGAGAACACCTGTGAGGAGCCTTTCGCCGCACCATCACATCGTCCCGAGTTCATCGCCGCCCGGGACTTCACCCCGGTAGGCGACAGATAAGCCCCCCCGAGCCGTCGGCGGTGGCCACTCCGGAGTTCCGGGGTGGCCACCGTCGGGCTCTCGGACCTTGGAGATCCCCCATGACCTCATCACGACGAGACTTCCTCCGTTCCGCGGCCGTGCTGGCGGGCGCCGTTCCTCTCGCGGCGGCCTGCTCGACCACCGACCCGGCCAAGGAACGCTCCGGTGGCGGCACCCTGGAGCGCGCCAAACAGCAGGGTTACATCCAGGTGGGCTTCGCCAACGAGTCGCCGTACGACTACACGGACAAGAGCGGCAAGCTGACCGGTGAGGCGCCGGAACTGGCTCGGGTGATCTTCAAGGAACTCGGCATCAACGACGTGCGGGGAGTCCAGGTCGACTTCGGCGGGCTCATCGGCGGCCTGCAGGCGCGCCGGTTCGACACCATCGCCGCGGGCATGTCCATCACCCCCGAGCGGTGTGCCCAGGTCGCCTTCGCCGACCCGGACTTCGTCGGGACGACGGCGTTCATGGTGCCCAAGGGAAACCCGAAGGGCATCAAGCGCTTCGAGGACGCCGCCAAGCAGAACATCAAGCTCGGCGTTCTCACCGGCGCGGTCGAGGAGGGCTACGCCGCCAAGCTCGGCGTGAAGAAGGGCAACATCAAGACCTTCGCCGACCAGCCCAGCGCGTACGAGGGCCTCAAGGCCGGGCGCATCGCCGCGATCGCGCTCACCCGCATCTCGCTCGCCGACACGCTGTCCAAGCACCCCGGCGCCCCGTACGAGATCACCGACGCGTTCGTGCCGGTGATCGACGGCAAGGAGCAGATCGGCGGCGGAGGCTTCGCGTTCCGCAAGGCGGACACGGACCTGATCAGCGCCTTCAACGGCAAGCTGGCCGAGCTGAAGCAGAGCAACCGCCTCCTGCCGATCATCAAGCCGTTCGGGTTCAGCCAGGCCGAGTTGCCGGGCAGCCACACCGCCGCTGAGCTCTGCAAGGGCTGATCCGCGGTGTCTGACGTCCTCAGCAGTTACCCGCTGCTGCTCCGGGGCGCGTGGGTCACCATCCAGCTCACCGTGTACGGAAGCGTGCTCGCGCTCGTGCTCGCCTTCGTCTTCGGGCTCACGGGCGGCGCGAGGTCGGCGTGGGTACGTGCGGCCGGCCGGGTCTACGTGGAGTTCTTCCGCGGCACCGCGACGCTCGTGCTCATGTACTGGCTCTTCTACGCGCTGCCCCTGATCGGGTTCAGGTTCGCACCGATGTTCGCGGCCGTCCTCGCGCTCGGCCTCAACGTCGGCGCGTACGGCGCCGAGGTCGTGCGCGGAGCGGTGAAGGCGGTGCCGAAGGCGCAGGTCGAGGCCACGATCGCACTGAACATGCGGCCGTGGCAGCGCCTGCGCCGGGTCCTGCTGCCGCAGGCGGTCGCGCTGATGCTGCCGCCGTTCGGCAACCTGCTGATCGAGCTGATGAAGGGCAGTGCCGTCGTCTCGCTGATCTCCATCACCGACTTGATGCTCCGGGCGCAGCAGATCCGCCAGTCCACCGGCCAGACCACCGCGGTCTTCCTGGTGATCCTGGTGATGTACTTCGTGATCGCGCAGGTGCTCCAGCTCCTCGTGCGTTACCTGGAACGCCGCGCCGACATCATGCTCGGGCGGCGGCCGGGACGCGCGGCACGCTCGGAGCTGGGCACCCTGGGAGCAACGGCGGGGGCGACGAAGTGATCTGGGACTGGCATTACGCCGGGAAGATTCTCCCGGACCTGCTGCGCGGGCTGGTCGTCACGGTCGAGGCGACACTGCTCGGCTACGCCGTCGCGCTCGTGCTCGGCCTGGTCTGGGCCATGCTGCGCCGCTCGCCCAGCCGGATCGTGAACCAGGTGGTCCGCTGGGTGGTGGAGTTCATCCGCAGCACGCCGTTGCTGGTGCAGCTGTTCTTCCTGTTCTTCGCGCTACCCTCGCTCGGCCTGACGTTCAGCGCGCTGGTCACCGGCGTGATCGGCCTCGGTGTGCACTACTCCTCCTACACCTCGGAGGTGTACCGGGCCGGCATCGCGGACGTGCCCCCCGGCCAGTGGGAGGCCACGACCGCCCTCAACCTGCCGCGCCGGCGGGTCTGGTTCGGCGTCGTCCTCCCGCAGGCCGTGCGCAAGGTCATCCCGACGCTGGGCAACTACCTCATCGCGATGTTCAAGGACTCGCCGCTGCTGCTGGCGATCACCGTGCCCGAGATGCTGCACAGCGCGTACGAGGCGGGCGCCAAATCGCTGCGCTTCCTGGAGCCGATGACGATCGTGGGCCTGCTGTTCGTCATCGTCAGCGTTCTGTCCTCTCTCCTCCTGCGACGCCTGGAGTTCCGTTATGGCAACAACTGATCCCGCCGCCGAGGACCTGCCACCGCGGGAGCACGCCGACGGCATCCGGTTCGACGGCGTCGTGAAGCGCTTCGGCGACAACGTGGTCCTGCGCGAGCTGGACTTCGCCGTCGCCCCCGGTGAGCGCGTCACTCTCATCGGTCCGAGCGGTTCGGGCAAGACGACGATCCTGCGGCTGCTGATGACGCTGGAGAAGGTGAACGACGGCGTCATCTGGGTCAACGGCCACCCGCTGTCGCACATGAGACGGGGCGAGCGCCTCGTGCCCGCGGACGAGAAGCATCTGCACAAGGTCCGCGGCGACATCGGGATGGTGTTCCAGCAGTTCAACCTGTTCCCGAACATGTCGGTCCTGCGCAACGTCACCGAGGCGCCGGTGCACGTCCTCAAGTTGTCCCGCGACGAGGCGAACGAGCGGGCCCGCGGCCTGCTGGACCTGGTCGGCCTGGGCGACAAGGCCGACGCCCATCCCGCTCAGCTGTCCGGCGGCCAGCAGCAGCGCGTCGCGATCGCCCGTGCCCTCGCGATGCAGCCGAAGATCCTGCTGCTGGACGAGGTCACCTCGGCGCTCGACCCCGAGCTCGTGGCGGGCGTGCTCGACGTGCTGCGCGACATCGCGACCGAGACCGACATCACGATGCTCTGCGTGACCCACGAGATGGGCTTCGCCCGTGACGTGTCCAACCGCGTGCTGATGTTCGACCAGGGACAGATCGTCGAGGAGGGCTCGCCGGAGAAGATCTTCAGCGAGCCGGAGAACCAGCGCACGCAGGACTTCCTGCACGCCGTCCTCGACCAGCACTGACCGGCAGACGAAGGACCGCCGGGAGCCCCTGGCTCCCGGCGGTCTCTCACGGTCTCTCAGGTTGAGCCGCTCCCCAGGAGGCGGAGGGCCAGCCGCGCCGACCGGTGGTCGGCGATGCGGGCGAGCGTGGTGTCGCCCAGGGTGATCCGGCAGAACAGGCGCCATCCCCACGGGGTGCGGGTCAGCAGCCGGTGCATCATCCGCGGGCGGCGTTCGAAGGCCGTCAGGAACAGGTTCCCGGCCCGCATCTCGCGCGCCAGCGACGACTCGATCTCCGCCGCGTACGCCTCCTGCGGGTCGGAGAGCTCTCCGCGCGCCGCCCGCGCCGCGGTCCGGCCGGCCATGCTCCCCGACCGGACGGCGAAGGAGATGCCCTCACGGGTCCAGGGTTCGAGCAGGCCGGCGGCGTCGCCGCAGAGCAGGACCCGTCCCCGGCCCAGGGGGGACTCAGGGGTACGGCAGCGCGTCAGATGGCCGGACTCGTGCAGGACCTCCTGCTCCCGCAGCCCCTGCTCGTCCAGGAACGCCTTGAGGTAGGCGCGCGTCCGGTCGGGCGTGCCCCGGCGGGCGATGACCCCGACCGTGAGGCGATCGCCCTTGGGGAAGACCCACGCGTACGATCCGGGGATCGGCCCCCAGTCGATGTGGATCCGCCCCTGCCACGCGTCGCCCACGCCCGCCGCGTCGAGCTCGACCTCCAGACCGAGGTCGACCTGGCCGAGCTCCACGCCGACGTGCCGGGCCGTACGACTGGCGCTGCCGTCCGCGCCGACGACGTAGCGTGCGCGCACCGGCCCCTCGCTCGTGGCCAGCTCCACCACGCCGTCCGCCTCGGCGATCGAGGAGACCGTCACCCCGTGCCGTACCGCGGCGCCCTCGGCGACGGCTCTCTTCAGGAGGGCGTGGTCGAAGTCGGTGCGGTCGGTGAGCGACAGGACGCGCGTGGGCGAATCGCGGTGCCGGACGTCCTTCCCGCGGTCGCTGAAGGTCGCCGCGACGATCTCCTGCCGTATCGGGACGTCCAGGCCGGCGGGCAGCGAGTCGAGCGTGACGCCGATGAGCCCCCCGCCGCAGGTCTTGTAGCGGGGGAACGACGCGCGGTCGAGGACCAGGGCGTTCGCACCGGCTTCGGCCGCCGCGAGGGCCGCGCTGCTGCCGGCCGGCCCGGCGCCGACGATGACGACGTCGTACGGCTCTGATGTCTCGATGCCCCCGGCCACGCCCGTCACCCTATCGAGCACGCGAGGACCGCCCGTACGCGTTCAGCCACCGTCGGCGCCGACCGCCGGCCACGCGGACGCGATCCGTGGGTGCGGGACGGGCCCGGCGTCAGACCCCGGTCAGGGAGATCAGGTCCCATGACGTGCCGGCGTGGGCGACGGTGCAGGTGTACGGCGCCGGCGGGTGCCCGGCGACGAGGGCCGTCCCGGTGACGACGTGCCGGACCGATGACGGGTCGCGGACCTTCTCCCCGGAGAAGCGTACGTCCGTGCCGGGCACGCGGCCTCTGACGAAGCGTTCGCAGACGAGCTTCGCCTCGCCGTCGTGGTCCTGCCCGGACGTGAGGATCGTGATGAAACCCGCGGCGACGAAGACGGCGACGAGGCAGGCCACGAGCCAGGGCCGCCGCCGCTCGCCGGGAGGCTCCGGGAACTGTTCCACCGGATCGTCGCCGATATCGGGCACGTGGTCACCACCGCGAGAAATCGGACCGGCGGGCGCACCGGCCAGGCACGAGACTAGGGCGTGTTGCGAAGCCCCGCCGTCCGGGATGCTTCGCGGTTCGGGATGCTTCGCGGTCCGGGACACTCCCCGCCCCTTCGGTTTTAGGGGGCGTTGCAACACCGGTTGATCAACTGGTTGGTGTCAGGAGTTTAGTGAGGTGCTCGGCTGGGGTTTCCCAGCCGAGGGTTTTGCGTGGTCTGGAGTTGAGTTCGGCGGCGAGGGCGTTCAGGTGTTGGCGGATGTGGACCGATAGGTCGGTGCCTTTGGGGAAGTACTGGCGGAGCAGGCCGTTGGTGTTTTCGTTGCTGCCGTGCTGCCAGGGTGAGTGCGGGTCGCAGAAGTAGACGGGCATGTCAGCCGTCGTCGCGAACTCCTGGTGCAGGCCCATCTCCGGGCCTTGGTCCCAGGTCAGGGAGCGTTTCAGCTCTTTTGGCAGGGTCTGGGCCGTTTCGGCGAGTGCGTCGCGGACGGTCTCGGCTGTGCGGTCGGCGGGCAGGTGGACGAGCAGGACGTAGTGGCTGGCGCGTTCGACGAGGGTGCCGATCTGTGAGGCCTGGTTCTTGCCGATGATCAGGTTGCCTTCTCAGTGCCCGGGCACGGCGCGGTCGGCGGCCTCGGCGGGACGTTCGCTGATCATCACCATCGGATACGCCATCCGCTGCCGGCGCTGCTGGGTTTGACGGCGGGGTCGTCTCATCGCTCGCCCTGTGCGTAGCGCTTTGGTCAGCTCGCGGCGCAGTTCTCCACGTCCTTGCACGTAAAGGGCCTGGTAGATCGTCTCGTGTGTCACGTGCATCTCCGGACGGCCGGGAAGGTCCCGGCGGAGTTGGTGCACAATCTGCTCCGGACTCCATCGTCTGCCCGAACGCTCCTGGATGTAGTCCCTCAGCTGGAGATTCCCGCCGATCTTCCCCGGCTTGGGCCGGGGCCGGCGCGCGTCGGCGCGGGCCTGAGCCGCGTGCGGCCGATAAGACCACCGGCCGTCGCGCTCGTGCGAGCGGTTGCGCCGGATCTGCCTGCTGATCGTGGACGGGCTAGGACCCAGCTCGACCGCGATACCGCGAACCGAGGCGCCTTCACGCAGGCGGTCAGCGATGTGAACGCGTTCGTCGTGACGCAGGTAACGCGAGGGACCGGTCTGCGTACTCGGCCTTCTGACCGACAGCCTGGCCTTGTTGTGGGCGGTGGCCCGCACGCCGTTACGCCACCGCTTGCCCGTCCGCCGGTTGACGCCGACAATCCGGCACGCTTCCCGACTGCTCACGCCCTGATCCATAAGCCGGAAGTATTCCTCCCGCTCACGGACCAAGGCCTTGCCCCGCGGCTTACGATCCGCACGGATCTCGAAGGCCATCGAACTCCCCGGTCAGGGATGTTGCAACGACCCCTCGAATCCGCCCCCGATGCGGGGGCGCCGACCCCACTCCCATTGTCAAGGCACCCCACACGCCAAAGGAAGACCGTACGCGCGGCTGTGGAAAAGCCGCGACCCGACCGCTTCGAGACGGGCCCTGATCGTGTCCGCGCGGCGGCGCCAGGGCTCCTCCGGCGGCCCAGTCCGGTGCGGAGGTCAGCGTTCGACCAGGGTGAGGGTGAAGGAATAGCGGCTCGCGCGGTACACGTGTGTGGCGTACTCGATGGCGCGGCCCTTGTCGTCGAAGGCCGTGCGGGTCATGGTGAGCAGTGGCACGCCGCGGCGCTCGTCCAGCAGCGTGGCCTCCGCCGTGGTCGCGGCCCGGGCGCCGATGGTCTGGTTCGCGATCCGCAGGTTGATCCCGGCCGCGCGCAGGGTCTCATACAGCCCGTGGCGTTCGAGCTGCTCGGCGGTCAGCTCGACGACGTCGACGGGCAGGTGGTTGGTCAGCAGGGCCAGCGGCTCGTTGTCGGTCAGCCGCAGCCGCCGCAGGCGGACGACGGGGGTGCCGGGCGGTACGCCGAGGTCCTTGGCGATCTCGTCGCCGGCCGGCACGGTGGCCAGCTCCAGCACCTTGGTCCGCGGGGAGCGCTGGGCGGCGGCGAGGTCGTCGTACAGGCTGGTGAGTTCGATGGGGCGTTTGACCTGCGCCTGGACGACCTGCGTGCCGACGCCGCGCTTGCGTACCAGCAGGCCCTTGTCGACCAGGTGCTGGATCGCCTGGCGGACGGTCGGCCGGGAGAGGCCGCACCGGTCGGCGAGCTCGATCTCGTTTTCCAGGCGCGAGCCGGGGGCGAGCGTGCCCGCCATGATCGCGGCCTCCAACTGCTGTGCCAGCTGGAAGTAGAGCGGGACCGGGCTGTTCCGGTCGACGGTCAGTGCTGGTCGCTGCACCTCGGGGTCCTCAGGTCGGAATGTCGAGATCTTAGCGCCGCTCTCCACAACTTAGGTATTACCTCTTAATGTCATGACAAATCGTTGACATGTGCCGAGATCCGGCAGCAGACTCGGGAACACCGAGTTAACCCGCTCGTAACTGCGGCTCGCACACGTTCTACCACGGAGGACCCTATGAGAATCGGGCTCGCCGGAGCCGGGCGCATCGGGGCCCGGCACGCCGAAACCCTGGGCGGCCTGCCAGAAGTCGAGTCGGTCCTGATCGCCGACGTCGACGCCGACCGGGCGAGGGCGCTTGCCCGCAAGCATGGGGCGCGGGCGGCGGATTCGGTCGGCGACCTGTTCTCCTCCGACCTCGACGGGATCGTCGTGGCGGCCGCGACCGACGCCCACGCGGACCTCGTCACGCGCGCGGCGGAGGCCCATATCCCGTCATTCTGTGAAAAGCCCGTCGCGCCGGACATCGTTGGAACGCTCCAAGTAATGGAGGCCGTCCGGCGGTCCGGCTGCCAGGTCCAGATGGGGTTCCAGCGCCGCTTCGACGCGGGCCACATCGCCGTGCGCGACGCGGTGGCGGCCGGGCGGCTCGGCTGGCTGCACACCGTACGGTCCTGCACCCTCGACCCGGCGCCGCCGCCGCCCGGCTACATCCCGGTCTCCGGCGGCATCTTCCGCGACTGCGCGGTCCACGACATCGACGGCGTCCGCTTCGTCACCGGCCGGGAGGTCGTCCAGGTCGTGGCCGTCGGCGCGAACAAGGGCGAGGACTACTTCGCCGAGAGCGGCGACGTGGACACCGGCGCGGCCCTGCTCACCCTGGACGACGGCACCATCGCGATCATCAGCGAGACCCGCTACAACGCGGCCGGCTACGACGTGCGGCTGGAGGCGCTGGGGGCCAAGGACAGCCTGGTCGCCGGCCTGAACGAGCACACGCCGCTCTCGACCGCGGACGGCGACCTCCTGCACGCGGGCGCGCCCTGCACCGGGTTCCTCGAACGGTTCGGCCCCGCGTACACCGCCGAGATGCGGGCGTTCCTGCGGGTCGTCGCCGGGGAGGCCGAGAGCCCCTGCCCGCCGGACGAGGCGCTGGAGGCGTTCTACGTCGCCGAGGCGTGCGAACGGTCCCGGCGGGAGACACGCGCCGTGACGATCGAGGAGGTCCGCGGATGAGGGTCGCCGGCGCACCGATCTCCTGGGGCGTGTGCGAGGTGCCGGGCTGGGGTCACCAGATGGCGCCCGGCCGCGTGCTGGCCGAGATGCGGAACGCCGGGCTCGCCGCGACGGAGTTCGGCCCGGACGGGTTCCTGCCGGCCGACCCCGCCGAGCGGTCGGCGCTGCTGAGGGAGTACGGCCTCGGCGCGGTCGGCGGGTTCGTCCCGGTCGTGCTGCACGACCGGGGCCACGACCCGCTCCCGGACGTCGAACGCGCGCTCGCGGGCTTCGGCGACGCCCGTACGCTCGTGCTGGCCGCCGCGACCGGCCTGGACGGCTACGACGAGCGCCCCGCCCTGACCGACGACGGCTGGCGGACCCTCCTGGCCAACCTCGACCGCATCGCCGACCTCGCCGCGGGCCGCGGTCTGCTGGCCACGCTGCACCCGCACGTCGGCACGGTCGTCGAGGGTCCCGCCGAGGTCGACCGCGTCCTGGCCGGGTCGAAGATCGCGCTCTGCCTCGACACCGGCCACCTGCTCATCGGCGGCACGGACCCGCTCGCGCTGGCCCGCGCCGCGTCCGGCCGGATCGCCCACGTTCATTTGAAGGACGTGGACGCCCGGCTCGCCGCCCGGGTGCGCGCCGGAGAGCTCACCTACACCGACGCCGTACGGCAGGGGGTCTACCGGCCCCTCGGCAAGGGCGACATCGACATCCCCGGAATCGTCGACGCCCTCACCGCCGCGGGCTATACCGGTTGGTATGTCATGGAGCAGGACACGATCCTGACCGCCGAGCCGCCTTCCGGCACGGGCCCGATCGACGACGTACGGACGAGCGTGGCGTTCATGGAGCGCACATGAACGAGAGAATCGAGGAGAACGGCGCCAGCGGTCACCCCCTCCGGCGGAAGAGGACTCATGGGCTTTGATCTGGTCACGATGGGGCGGGTGAGCGTCGACGTCTACCCGCTGCAGGTCGGCGTACGGCTGGAGGACGTCGAGACGTTCGGCAAGTACCTCGGCGGCAGCTCGACCAACGTGGCGGTCGCCGCCGCCCGCCACGGGTGGGACACCGCGGTGATCACACGGACCGGTGACGACCCGTTCGGGCGCTTCATCCACCGGGCGTTGCGCGGGTACGGTGTGGACGACCGCTTCGTGACGGTGGTGCGCGAGCTGCCCACACCGGTGGTGTTCTGCGAGATCTTCCCCCCGGACGACTTCCCGCTGTACTTCTACCGCTACCCCAAGGCGCCCGACATGGAGATCCGCGCGGACGAGCTCGACCTCGACGCCATCCGCGCGGCGACGATCTTCTGGGCGACGGTGACCGGCCTGTCCGACGAGCCGAGCCGCTCGGCGACGCTCACCGGCCTGGAGGCGCACGCGGGCACCACCGTGCTCGACCTGGACTACCGGCCGATGCTCTGGCCGTCGCCGGAGGAGGCGCGGCACTGGGTGGACAAGGCCCTCGACCACGTCACCGTCGTGGTCGGCAACCAGGAGGAGTGCGCCGTGGCGGTGGGCGATGACGACGCGCGCCGCGCCGCCGCCGCGCTGCGCGAGCGCGGCGTGCGGCTGGCGATCGTCAAGCAGGGCCCCAAGGGCGTCCTGGCCGCCGACGACGACGGCGTGGTCGAGGCGCCGCCGGTCCCGGTCGACGTCGTCAACGGGCTCGGCGCGGGCGACGCGT